>CASEKM010000143.1:8744-10847 GCA_949288405.1 uncultured bacterium
GACGGCGGCTTCTGCCGGGCCTATCAGCCCACCACCGGCATCGCCGGGTACACCCTCATCTACAACTCCTGGGTCATGCGCATCGTCTCCCACCAGCCCTTCTGCGGCCGGAAGCAGGCCATTGAGGAGAACGTGGACATCGCCAACAGCACCCAGGTATTCGAGCGCCTGGAGGGCCGCCTGAAGATCGCCCAGACCGACGTGGGCCGCCAGCTCCAGGCCCAGTCCGACGATCTGCGGAACCTGGTGGACGCCTATAAGGCCGGCGCGGTGCTGGAGGACCACCGAGAATAACCGAAAAAATTGTGCGGGCCCGCGGCCCGCACAATTTTTTTTCGTCTGTGGGAACGATTTTTCCCTGAAAACCATCTATATAGTGTCGGGACAGAGAGGAGGCGACAGAGGTGAAGGAAGAAAACGGGGCGCGGGAGGAATTTACCGCGCTGGTCCAGGCCCACAGCCGCGCCATGTACCGGGCGGCCCGGAGCGTACTGGACCGGGACGCAGACGCGGAGGACGCGGTGGGGGAGGCGGTCCTGCTGGCCTGGCGGGCCTTTCCAAAGCTGCGGCGGCGGGAGGCCGCCCGGACCTGGCTGCTGAAGATCACGGTAAACTGCGCCCACGACCTGCGCCGCCGGGCGCGGCCCACCGTTTCCCTGGAGGAGGCGGCCGCCGCAGCAGCCCCCGCCCCGGAGGAGCTGGGGCTGTGGGAGCTGGTGGAGCGGCTGCCCCGGGACCAGCGGCTGGTGGTCACGCTGTACTATTACGACGGACTCACGGTGGCGGAGATGGCCCAGGTGCTGTCCCTTCCCCAGGGAACTGTAAAGTCCCGCCTGTCCCGGGGACGGGAGCGGCTGCGGGCGATGCTGAGAGAGGAGGGCGTCTATGACCTTTGAGGAGGAACGCTTTGACCGGGCCGTGCGCGAGCGGGCCCGGCGGGAGGACTGTCCCCTCCCGGCGGGATTTGAGGCGCGGCTGGAGGCGCGGCTGGAGGGCCTGGAGGCCTGGCCCGGCTCGGAGCCGCGGAAGAGAGGAGGGTGCTTGATGCACAAGCGAAAACTGATCTTGGCCCTGGCGGCCGTGCTGGTGGTGCTCACCGGGTCGGCCATGGCGGTGGGAAGCCAGCTGGGCCTGCTGAACGTGTTTTTCCAGGGAGACACCAGCGGCCTGGAGCCCTACGTCCAGACGGACTTGGGCAGCGCGGAAAACGAGGATTACCGCTTTACCGTCAACAGCGCCTATTACGACGGCATGACTGTCTACGCTACCGTCACCTGGGAGGGCTTAAACGACGCGGCGGTGGACGATATCATGCACAGCCGCTCCGACGGGGAGTTCCACCGGGAGACCTGGGGGGACGGGATGGCGGAGTACTTGATGGAGAATGGAGAAACCGGGCCGGACACCATCATGTGCAACTCGGGAGAGGTCACTGAGGCCGCCGGCTATGAATATACCGGTGGCAGCATGGGAGGAAAAAATCTCCCCGGAACCGACACCAGCCGCTCCAGAACGGTGGAGGTCAGCTTCCAGCAGTGGCTGGGGCCGGTGGACACCCCTCTGGAGCTGTGGGTGGGCTTCATGGGCCGGGAATATTCGGTGAAAATCCCCCTGGACACCGTGGTGGGCTCCGCCCACCTGGAATCGGACCAGGAGTTTTTGTTCAATCCCATCACCAGCCAGCGGGCCGTCTTGACGGAAGCCACTCTCACCCCCACCCAGATCTACTATGAGATCGAGACAGTGGGAAAGATGGAGCAGAAGACTGGCTGGGATGCGATGAACGGTCGGTTTATTCTGAAGATGAAAGACGGGTCCCTGATTACCTCGGAGCAGCTGGATATTATTGGCAGTACACATTATGACTGGGACAACAACCGCTTCTCGTTCCAAGAGGAGTTTAACAACGTGAAATTCTCTGACGTAGAAGAGGTGGAGTCCATCATCTTCGGGGACACGGTGTTCCCCTTGGACGGTTCGGAGCCTTCCTTGGCGGAGGAGGACGAGCGCCTCTACCCCTTCTTTGTCCCTCGCTATGGCGAGGAGGGGCCGTTCTACACCGATGTGGAGGCCCTGTGTCAGGGACTGGGGGCGGAGTACATC
>CASEKM010000144.1 GCA_949288405.1 uncultured bacterium
CCCAAGGGCCTCCCCTGCGAGATTGATGGAACCGTTTCGGTAGCAACCGTAGGGGCGGGGCTGAAGGTGAATCGGCCGAAGGCCGAGTGAGGCCCCCTGGGGTGTGCCCCTCCCGCAGGCCGGTCTGGGCTCCCTACGGCGTATCTGTCCGCCCGGCCAGGTAATCCAGGGAGACGTGATAGAGGTCCGCCATTCGGACCAAGATGGAGAGAGTCGGTTCCCGCTCTCCGCTCTCGTAATATTGGTAGGTGCGATTCCCAATCTCCAATGCTTTGGCTGTCGCGCTTTGCGAGAGTTGAGAGGCCTGGCGCAGTTCCAAAAGGCGCTGAGAGAAAACCGACATGATTTCACCTCTTGACTTCGCACATATGTGCGGATATACTAGAGATATAGAGACGCACATACGTACGCAACATGTAAGGGGGAATCTATATGACAGACTTACAAAAGGCGCTCTATCAATACGCCCAGGAACGTCTGGTCCTGGGGCTGCTGTACCGAAACCGGGAGGAGTGGGAGCAGGCCGAGCGGGAGGCGGAGCAGGCGCAGAGCCGTCTGGAGGCTCTCGGCCCGGAGGCCGCCGCCCTGACGGAGCAGTTCAGCCAGCGGCGGCTGGAGAGCTTCTGTCTGGAGGAGGAGGCGGTGTTTCTGGCGGGCCTGTCCCTGGGTCTGGAGCTGGGGCGGGGATAAGGTCAGTCCTCCGGCTTCTTGTTGTACTGCTCAAAGCGCTTGATATTTCCCAGGTGATTTTTCCACACCCGGAGGGTGCGCTTCAGGGAGGCGTCCCCGGCGTACTCCAGGGAGTGGTGGTCGGCCCCGGCCCGAATGAGGGACTTCATCTCCTGGTGGTAGCGCTTGGGGGTGAAGCCGAAGGCCACCTTCTTGGGGACCATCCGCCAAAGGGACCGGTTCCGGGTGACCACAAAGGGCAGGTCCTTCCCCTCCACCCGGTCCTCCGCCACCAGCCTGGCGATGTTGTAGCCGGCGCCGGTGACATAGTAGTTGCTTCTCCCCTGGCGGCAGTTGATCTCAAAGGCCTTGTACTTCCCGTCCCGCTGGTCGAACTTGATGTCGAAGTTGGAGAAGCCGGTGAAGTGCAGGTCCTCCAGCATGGCCTTGATCTTATCGCACAGCGCCTGGTCGTAGTCGGTGAGGATGACCGCGTGGTTGCCGATGCCGTGGGGGGAGTGCTCCTCCAGGAGCACGTGGCCCAGGCACATGAGCTTGACCTTCCCGTTCCGGTCGGAGTAGTTGGTGAGCACCCGCATGTAGGTGTCGTCCCCGGGGATGAACTCCTGGAGCACCATGTGGTCGGGGTAGCCGGCGGCACACCTGGTCCAGGGCGGCAAGCAGCTCCTCCCAGCTCTGGCAGATGTACACCTTGGCCAGGGCGTGGACGCCGGTGGCCCAGTAGGCCACGCTGTCGGCGGGCTTGGCGATGTAGGGGGGGCCGAAGGGCAGGGTGAAGTCGTGGCCCATGGACTTGTCGTAGATGAAGGTGGCCGGGTGGTCGATGCCGTACCGGTCGCACAGCTGGTAGAACTTCTCCTTGTTGATGAGGGTGTCCAGCAGGGCCCCGTCGATGTAGGGGGCGATCACGTTGGCGGGGAGCTGGTCTTTGCAGTGGGCGGCCAGCTGCACATAGCTGTCCCCGCAGCCCAGCAGGAGGATCTTCTTGTCCGGGAACTCCTCGGCCACCGCCCGGACGTTGCGGCGGAAGGCGTCGGCGCTCTCGTTGTCCGGGCAGGTGCGGTAGTCCAGGATGGCGCTGCCGTGGCAGGGGAAGGAGGGGTACTTGCCGTAGGCGATGCTCTTCACCCCATAGGCCTCGTGGAAGGCCCGGGCCACGCTGTATACATTGATGTCGCCGCCGAAGAGCAGCGGCTGAAAGTTCAGGTCTGACACTTCATAAAACCCCTTTTTCCAAGAGTGGAGAGTGAAGAGCAGAGAGGGGAGAGAAAAGGGGAAAATCTCCACTCTTCACTCTCAACTCTTCACTCTGGTGACCTGGCCCGGCCAGGTCACCGGTATTCGATCTGAAACCCCTTGGCGTACAGGGGGTCCAGGTCAAAGACGGCGGTGTCCCCGGCGGAGCACTTCACGTCGGTGACGTTCAAAATGGTCTCGGTGGCGCCGATGCTGCCGATGATCCGGGCCCGCTGAAGGCCGATGCGCACGGTGCGGCGGCGGCTGCGCCGCCACATCTGCCACAGGGACCAGAGGCCGGTGGCCCGGGGGGTCTCCACCCCGAAGCCGTTCTGGTAGCCCACGGGCAGCACCGCCACCCGGGTGGGCTTCCTCAGGACCACCGGCTTGTCCGAGCCCACGGTGTGGCCCTTGGGGAGCCAGCGCACCTCGGCCAGGGGGGCCTCCCCATAGCCCACGGTGGTCAGCCCGTCTCCGGCCGTCCGGCGGCACCGGCCCAGCAGCACCGAGCCCGCCCGCACCGCGTCCAGCCGGGCGGAGTCGAAGTGCATCAGGGCGTAGGAGCCGGCGGCGTGGACCAGGCCGGTCTCGAACCCGGCGGCGTGGATGGCGTCCAGCACCTGGTGGAACTGCTTGAGCTGCCCGCCCACCTCCTGCTCCTTGCCGGAGTGCACGTGGAGCTGGGTGTAGATGCCCGACAGGGCCACGTTGGGCAGGGAGCGGTAGGCCAGCAGGATCTTCTCCGGCTCCCCAACCAGGAAGCCGCCGAAGCCCATGCCGGTGTCCACCTGGATGTGGGCCTCCGCCACAGTGGAGCGGTTCTCCGCCACCGCGTTCAGGGCCAGGCCGGTGTCCACCGACGAGATGGTGCACACCACGTTCAGGTCCACCAGCCGCTCCAGCTCCTCCCGGTCCACGGTGGCCCGGAGCATGAGGATCTCCTCGTCCACGAACCCGGCCTCCCGCAGCTCCTGGGCCTCCTCCACGCTGCCCACGGCGAAGCGGCCCACCCCCTCGTCCCGGAGCATCCGGGCCATGGGGACCAGACCGGCCCCTCCCCCGTCTCCGGTGAGGACGCCGTACAGAGCGGCTCCCGCCGCCCGCTTCCGAACCACCGCCATGTTGGCCCGGACGGCTCCCCTCTCAATGACCAGCTTCCGCATGTGGATGGCCTCCTTCTGTCTCTCTTACCAGCGCCCGGGCAGGTAGTTTCCCCCGCCCATGAACACTTTATTTTATCACTTTACCGAAGAAAAGGCAATGCGGAGCCCCGTCCCGCGCCCCCGCTCGGGGGAGGATCGGGAAAACATTTACAAAAAGTTTTCAAAATCCCGGGCGCCGGGGCGCGGAGAGGGGGGCGCGCGTCCTCACAAAAGCTGGATCTTCCCCTGGATCAGCTTGCCCACCGCGTCGGCAAACCAGCCGATGGCGGGGATGCGCACCAGGTCCCGGCCGTAGATCTCCCGGGCGTTGGGCAGCTCCCGGTCGCTGCCGGTGAAGATGCACACCGGGGACAGGCCCTTCTTTCGCAGTACCCCCGCCTCGGCGGCGGCGTCCTTCACCCCCAGCTTCCCCCCGTAGTCCCGGCCCCCGGGGAGAAAGCCGTCCCGGGGGATCTTCTGGTCGTCGTTGGGGTTGGCGTCGGACAGGAGGATGAGCAGCCGGTGGTCCGCCTGCTCCCGCTCCATGAGCCAGCCCATGGCCCGCAGGGCCAGGCCGTCCCGGTTCCACCCGGCGGACACATAGTCGAAGATGGCGTCGTTCTTCCCCGTCTCCCGGTAGTCCCGGAAGATGCGCAGGACGGTGCACCCGCTCACCGAGCAGAAGGAGGACACCCGCACCGGAATCTGGCACCGGGTGAGGGCGGCGGCAATGAGATAGGCCTGAGTGGACAGCTTCTCCTGCTGCTGGTTCTGGGAGGCGGAGGCGTCCAGCAGGATGTCCACCGACAGGTCCCCCAGCTCGTTCTGCCGCCGCTGGGAGAACACCCGCCCGTCCTGAAGGGCCTCCGCCCGCCAGGCCAGGCCGGGGCGCAGGGCCCCTGCCCGGGTGCGCACGTCGCTCACGTCCGACTGGAGGAGGATGGTGTTCTGAAGCCGCTGGGCCAGCTGGGTCAGGATGTGCTGGTTCTCCACCAGGCGGGCCTGGTAGTAGGCCCGGTTCTTCTCCCGCTGGGCCTGAAAGGCGTCCCGCTCCCAGGCGGTCTGGCCGTCCACCGCCCGGGCGGGCAGCACCCCCCGGGTGAAGTGGAGGCGGCAGTTCTGGTGGGCGCCGGTGCACAGCAGCTTCTCTGCCGCCGCCGTCTCCGGCGGGGTGAGCATGGACGTTCCAAAGCAGTTCTCCACATAGCTGCGCAGGACCTCCTCCCGGGTCTTCCCCGAGCCCAGGCGGAGGAGGAGCTTCCGCTGCCAGAAGAACTTCCGGCCCTCCTCCTCCACTGGGCCGCCCCCGGACTGGCCCAGGCGGCGCAGGGCGGTGGAGCGCACCAGGCCCCCCTGCTTCTTCCCTTTTTGCAGGATGTCCCGGCCGGCGAAAGCGGCCCACTGGCGGTCGGTGACACTCCTCCGGGCCCGGTGGAACCACTTGTGGAGGAGGGCCTCCATCCGGGTGCACAGCTCCTGCTCCGTGCAGGAGGCGGGGAAGGTCAGGTCGTCCAGCACCCCCCGCTCCCAGGCGTCCTCCTGGGCCCTCTCCCCCAGGGCCCGGCGGAACCACAGCCAGCGGAGATTCTGGATGCCCTCCCGCTCCGCCCCCTTCCGGGGCTGGGCGGTCACCTCTCGGGCGTAGTCCCGGCGCAGCTGGGCCAGCACGGGCCGGTCCTTTTCTGCCCGGCGGAACACATAGCCCTCCAGCCCCAGCCAGAACAGGTCGCCGTAAAAGGCCCCGCTGCTCTGGCTCTGGAAGGTGTTGAACAGGGGCTTCAGCTTCCCGTAGTCGCAGTACCGGTACAGCAGGCCGATGACCGTGTTGAAGTACAGGTCGGCCTCCCCCTCCGGGCCGAAGGCTTGAAAGTCGGCCCGCAGTCCGTAGTCCCCCGCCCCGTTCCACACCTGGTTGTCCGCCCGGCGGTTCTCAATGTCCTGACGGTCCATGTCAGCCCCCGAACAGCTGGGCCCGGCCGGCGTCCCGGGGGATGCGGGCCCACACCGCGTCGGCCACCAGCTGCCGCTCGAAGGGATCGAAGGCCTTGTTGACGATGCCCAGCTCCAGGGCCCGGCCGGAGGGGATGCCCTTCTCCATCAGGTGCAGGGCGGACAGCAGCCCCCGCAGGTCCAGGGCCTTGGTGGAGATCTCCGAGCTGTCGCACTTTTTCCGCAGGTCGTCAAAGAGGGCGGCGAACTGCTCTACCCAGCTGTGCTTCAGCTCCGGGAAGCCCCGCAGCAGCAGCTTCTGCAAATTCTCCGCCGAGATCACCGGCATGTCCATCACCACGAACCGGGACACCAGGGCCTCGTTCAGCTCCCGGGTGCCGGCGTAGCCGTAGTTCATGGTGCCGATAAACCGGGCGGCGCCGTCCAGAGGGATGCGTTCATAGCCGGGCACGTCGATGACCCGGCGGAAGTCCAGGGTGGCGTGGAGGACGGCCAGGGCCTCGTTCTTGGCCATGTTCACCTCGTCCAGCACCCCGAAGCCCCCCAGCCGGGCGCACTGGGAGATGGGGCCCTCCCGGAAGACCACCTCCCCGTTTTTCAGGGTGTCCGCCCCCACCAGGGCGGCGGCGTCCACGTTCACATACATGGACACGTCCCAGCTGGGCCGGCCGAAGGCGGCGGCCAGGTTCTCCGCCAGCACGTTTTTCCCCGTGGCCTTGGGCCCGGCCAGCAGCAGGTGCTGCCCGCACAGGAGGGCGGCCGCCGCCCCCTCCCAGATCTCCTTCCCGTAGTATAGGAAGCGGGGCTGGGGCACCCGGGCCCGGGCCTCCTCCGCCACCGGGTGGGCGGCGCGGAAGGCCTGGATCTCCTCCAGCAGGCCGGGGTCCACCCTCTCCTCCGCAAGCTCTTTCCAAAGGTCCATGTTCTCTCTCTCCTTGTTCAAACATTGGCGCACCTATTGTAATGCGGCGGGGAGAAATCCGCAAGGGTCCGGAAGATTTTTTCCTGGCGCGGCGGGGGAGAGTTT
>CASEKM010000145.1 GCA_949288405.1 uncultured bacterium
TCCGATCAGGCCAATGCCGCATCCGAGCCTGCTCAGGAGGACCGCCCGGATGAGCCTCACGGCTTCCGCTTCCCCTGGCAGAAGCGGGAGAAACCGCCCTGGGAAGAATAAGGTCCGGGGCGCCGCCGGTCGATTGGCCCGCAGGCGGAGAGGATCGAACCAATATGGCCCCTTTCAAAAGGGGCCAATAGAAAGCGGTGACTGATAGGTTATGAAAGTAGAACGCAAGTGTAAAATCGTCTCCAAGGAACAGCTGGGAGACGCGATCTCTATGGTCCTGGAGTGCGGCGACATGGTCCGCACCTCCTGTAAGGGCCCCGGCCAGTTCGTCCATATCAAGTGCGGGGACGCCCTGCTGCTCCGGCGGCCCATCTCGGTGTGCTCCTGTCAAGAGGGCGACCCCAGCGACCTGCTGACCGTGGTGTTTGAGGTCCGGGGCGAGGGCACCCAGTGGCTGGCCAACCGCCCCGTGGGCCACAGCGTGGACGTGATGGGACTGGCGGGCAACGGGTTCGCCGTAAAGCCCGAGGGCCGGTATCTCCTGGTAGGCGGCGGCATCGGCATCCCCCCCATGCGGGGCTGCGCCCAGTACACCGAAGGCCGCTCCACCGCCATCCTGGGCGGCCGGTCGGCGGACAAGATCATCCTCCGGGACTGCTTTGAGCGGGAGTGCGCCAAGGTGCTGGTGGCCACCGACGACGGCTCCCTGGGCTACCACGGCTTTGTGGACGCCCTGGTGCGCCAGGAGCTCTCTGAGGACAAGAACTACGACGCCGTCCTGGCCTGCGGCCCCAAGCCCATGCTGCGGAACGTGGCAAAGGCGGCGGAGGAGTTCGGCGTCCCCTGCCAGGTGTCCATGGAGGAGCGCATGGGCTGCGGCGTGGGGGCCTGCCTGGTGTGCGCCTGCGACATGAAGGACGGCAGCCGGAAGCACGTGTGCAAGGACGGCCCGGTGTTTGACTCCAAGGAGGTGGACTGGGATGCCTAATGTGGATATGCGCGTCACCCTGGCAGGGGTGACCTTGAAAAACCCCGTGGTGGTGGCCTCGGGCACCTTCGGCTTCGGCCGGGAGTACAACCAGTTTTACGACCTGGGGGAGCTGGGGGGCATCTGCGCCAAGGGCCTCACCCTCCACCGCCGGGAGGGCAACCCCGCCCCCCGCATCGCCGAGACACCCATGGGCATCCTCAACTCCGTGGGGCTTCAGAACCCGGGCGTGGACGCGTTTATTGAGGAGGAGCTGCCCTTCCTGCGGCAGTTTGACACGAAGGTCATCGCCAACATCTCCGGAAATACCCCGGAGGAGTACGGGATCATGTGCGAGAAGCTGGACGGGGCCGGGGTGGACCTGATCGAGGTGAACATCTCCTGCCCCAACGTGAAGGCGGGGGGGCTGGCCTACGGCACCCGGCCTGAGTTGGCCGCCGAGGTCACCCGGGAGGCCAAGGCCCACGCCGGGAAAACCCCGGTGATGGTGAAGCTGTCCCCCAACGTCACCGACGTCACCGAGATCGCCCGTGCGGTGGCCGACGCCGGGGCGGACGCCCTGTCCCTCATCAACACCCTGCGGGGGATGCGCATCGACGTGGACACCGGCCGGCCCATTTTGAAGATGAACACCGGCGGCCTGTCCGGCCCCGCCGTGCTGCCTGTGGCGGTGCGGATGGTGTGGGAGGTGGCCTGCGCCCTTCCCGGCATGCCCATCCTGGGTATGGGGGGCGTGTCCAAGGGCAGCGACGCCGCCCAGCTGATGCTGGCGGGGGCCTCCGCCGTGGCGGTGGGCACCGCCCTGTTCGCCGACCCCTATGCGCCCTTGAAGGTGCGGGATGAGCTGGAGACCATTGCTGCCCGGAAGGGGCTTGCCAAGGTGTCGGAGCTCACCGGCGGGGTGAAGCCCTGGTGATCGGCCCGCGGCCCTGGTTTGGCCGCGCAATACGCGCATAAGGAGGTCCCCCATGCTGGAGGAACTGGTGCTCTTGATCCTGCCCCCCATCATCTCGGTGTGCGAGCTCATGGGGATCTTTGTGGTGGCGGTGTCCGCCCTGCGGGCCTTCTGGCACTACTGCAGGGGGGTGTTCACCCACAAGCCTCAGGATGTGAAATTCGAGCTGGCCAACGGCCTGGCCACCAGCCTGGAATTTAAAATGGCGGCGGAGATCTTAAAGACCGTCCTGGTGCGGGACCTGAACGAGCTGATCGTGCTGGGGGCGGTGGTCCTCCTGCGGGCCCTGCTCTCCCTGCTCATCCACTTTGAGATGAAGGACCACCGGGAGCCGGAGGGAGGGGGCTGACCGCCCCCTCCCCCAGCTTGTGAGCAGGACATCCCGCCAAGCCGGCGGGAGATCTGCGGGCGGATGATACCCGCCCCTGCGGCGGCAGATACTCGGCCGCACGCCCCATACCTACATAAAGGACGGAAAAGCGCTATGACCACACTCTATCTCATCCGCCACGCCGAGGCGGAGGGCAACCTGTACCGGCGCATCCACGGCTGGTACGACGCGCTCATCACCGACAACGGATACCGGCAGATCAAGGCCCTGGAGGGCCGCTTTGCCGGCGTCCCGGTGGATGCGGTGTACTCCAGCGACCTGTTTCGGACGAAAACCACCGCCCGGGCCGTCTATGTGCCCAAGGGCCTGGAGCTGCATACCGACCCCGGCCTGCGGGAGATCCACATGGGGGACTGGGAGGACCACCCCTGGGGGGAGATCCGGGAGGTGGACGGGGACCGGCTCACCCAGTTCAACCGCAGCGACCCCGCCTGGCAGGCCCCCAACGGGGAGAGCCTGGGGCAGGCGGGGGCGCGCATGGAGCGGACCATCCGGGCCATCGCCCAAAAGCACCCGGACCAGACGGTGGCCCTGTTCAGCCACGGCACCGCCATCCGGCAGTTTTTGGCCAACGTGCGGGGGGTGGAGCCGGAGGAGTGGCACACCCTGCCCCACGCGGACAACACCGCCGTCACCTGCCTGGCCTGGGATGGGGAGGCCTTCCATGTGGTGTTCGAGGGGGACAACTCCCAACTGGACGAGTCCACCTCCACCCTGGCCCGCCAGTCCTGGTGGCGGAAGGGGGCCGGAAAGGGGGAGGACGTGAACCTGTGGTACCGCCCTCTGGACCCGGAGCGGGACCGGGAGCGCTATCTGGATGCCCGCCGGGACGCCTGGATCTCCATTTACGG
The DNA here is from genome assembly GCA_949288405.1 of uncultured bacterium. GTDB lineage: Bacteria > Bacillota > Clostridia > Oscillospirales > Oscillospiraceae > Lawsonibacter. The sequence continues at coordinate 3,186 of CASEKM010000145.1, forward strand.
GGCGGATGTGCCATTTGACGGTCCCGCCTTCTGGGAGGGGGCACTACAGGCCATGGAGCGGAGCCCGTGGGCGGTGTCCGCCGTGATGGCCAAGGGGGAGTTTGCCGGCGTGCTCCAGCTCTCCCCCCAGCGCTGTCAGGAGGAGGGGGCCGGATTTGTGGCCCTGTGCTATCTGACCCCCGCCTTCCGGGGCCGGGGCCTGGGGGTGCAGCTGCTGGGGCAGGCGGTGTCCTTCTTCCGCCCTCTGGGCCGGGACACCCTGCGCCTGCGCAGCTCCGCCACCAACGAGCCCCTTCAGCGGTTCTGTGTCAAGTACGGCTTTCAGAAGACCGGACAGGAAACCCCAGAACGCACCGGCAAGCATCGCGGCGACGATGATTATCGGGAGATAGATAAAACGTGGCATATCCATCGGCAGATAATAAGCAAGTATGGAACCGGTTATACCGCCAACAAGCATCTGTCCTGAGGCCCCAATGTTGAAAAGACCCGTCTTGAATGCAAAGGCTACAGATAATCCTATAAGGATAAGCTGTGTGGACATTCCAAGCGTATTGCCTATACGGCGAGTATTGGACAGGGCACCAAAGAGGATTCTCTCGAATCCAGCAAATGGATTCTTACCAAGACACAGGATAAAGATACAGCCAGCGATAATGCCAAGGAACACTGCAGAAAGAGACACTAACAGTGGCGATGCGGTCCTTGCTTCCAGAGGTTTGTTAATCACTCCTTTCTGTCTCATTTTCCACCATCCTTTCTGATTCCGGCCATCATCAGACCGACAGCATGTTCATCAGTCTCAGAAGTATTGACAATATCTATGAGCTTGCCACCCGAGATAACTACAATCTTGTCCGAGAGGTTGAAAATCTCATCAAGCTCGAAGGAAACAAGAAGAATAGCCTTCCCTTTGTCACGTTCCTCTACGAGCTGGTTGTGAATATACTCGATTGCACCGACATCAAGACCACGTGTCGGCTGTACTGCAATCAGAAGATCAGGATCGGAGGTTATTTCACGCCCGATGATTGCCTTCTGCTGATTACCACCGGAAAGCTTTCCAGCAAGAGAATCTGCACCTTCACCGGAACGCACATCAAATTTCCTGATGATTTCCTCTGAGTATTTTTTTATTTCCGCATAATCAAGAAGACCATGGTGTGCGAACGGCTCCTTCGTGAACTTCTTTATAACCATGTTCGAGGTAAGAGGAGCTGAAAGGATAAGGCCCCTTTTCTGTCTGTCTTCCGGGATATGCCCGAGTCCCATGTCATTGCGCTCTGCGATTGAGAGCATTGTGATATCCTTGCCATTGAACTTGATATGACCGCTCTCAACCTTCCTCAGACCAGTGATTGCTTCCACAAGTTCTGTCTGACCATTGCCGTCAACTCCGGCAAGACCGATGATCTCTCCCCCATGAATCGTAAGCGAGAAATCATCAACTCCAAGGACTTTTTTGCTGTTCATCACGGACAGATGCTCAATTTCAAGAACAGGCTTTCCGGGCTTGCAAGGTTTTTTATCAACTTTGAAGGATACAGGACGGCCAACCATTGCCGCGGCCATTTCCTCAACTGTTGCAGTCTTTACATCAACGACGTCT
>CASEKM010000146.1 GCA_949288405.1 uncultured bacterium
TTCCAGAAGCAGGTGGAGCTGCGGGACAAGGGCGACGACGAGGCCGGCATGATGGACGAGGACTTCATCACCGCCCTGGAGTACGGCCTGCCCCCCACGGGCGGCCTGGGTATCGGCATCGACCGGTGCGTGATGATGCTGACCAACTCGGACAGCATCCGGGAGGTCATCCTCTTCCCCACCATGAAGCCTTTGGACTGACCCATACACGGCATACCAGTGGGAATGTTTCCCATTGGTATGCCTTTCTGCACATCCCAGCAAAATAGACAGAAGGAGCCGCCAATGGAGTGGATCACCAGCCGAAAAAACCCTCTTTTAGTGAAAATACGGCAGCTGGCCGCCGGCGGGAGCCGGGAGCGCCGGCGGGCAGGGGAGTACCTGGGCGACGGGACCAAGCTGCTGGAGGAGGCCCTGAAGTGGCACGTCCCCCTGACCGCCGTGGCGGTGTCTGAGGGGCTGGACCTTCCGGAGCTGCCCCCCCAGGTGCGGGCCGTCCAGGTGCCCAGGGACGTGATGGAGACCATCTCTCCCATGAAGAGCCCCCAGGGCGCTTTGTTTTTGGCCCAACTCCCGGCAACAGAGCCGCCGGAGACCCTGGAGGGGGGGCGCTGGCTGGTGCTGGACGGCGTCCAGGACCCGGGGAATGTGGGCACCATCTGGCGCACCGCCGACGCCCTGGGGGCGGACGGCCTGCTGCTGGTGAACGGGTGCGCCGATCCCTATGGGCCCAAGGCGGTGCGGGCCTCCATGGGCGCCTGCTTCCGCCTGCCTGTGTACGAGACGGATGTGGACAGGCTGTGCGCCCTGCTGGAGCGCTCCCGGCTGTCCCTGTCCGCCACCGCTCTGCGGGAGGACACCGTCTCCCTGGAGCGGGCGGAGCTGAGCCGGGGAGCCGTGGTCATCGGCAGCGAGGGGAGAGGGGTCTCCCCGGCGCTCCTGGTCCGGTGCGGACAGACCATCAAGATCCCCATGCGGGAGCGGTGCGAGTCGCTGAATGCCGCCGCTGCCGCCGCCATCGTCCTGTGGGAGATGGCCCGGCGGACATAAAAAAGCGGGCCGGAGGCCCGCTTTAGAGGGATGTGTTTTTTGGGCTGCGGCCGGGGCGCTTTCCCACCCCCAGCTTGAGGTAGACCCCCTGGATCAGCACCATGGAGCAAAGCAGGCACAGCAGAAACAGGGCGTAGGCGGGGATATAGCTGCCGAAGCGGTCGGCCAAGATGCCGGGGACGGGGCCCGTGACCAGGGCGCCCAGCATATAAGAGGTGGACAGCCACTTCACCAGCCGGTCATAGTTTTGGCCGCTGCTCAGATCTCCGGCCCAGACAGACAGGGAGACGGAGGAGAGGGGCATCCCCAGGGCGGTGCAGGTGAGGGCAATCACCGCCAGAGGGACGCTGTGGACGCAGGAGAGACAGCACAGGCCCATGCCCAGCATCCCCACTCCGAAGGCGCAGTAGTTGGCGGCCCGGCTCCCCAGCCGGTCGCTGAGGACGCCGAAGAGGACCTTGGAGGCCATGAGGATGATGCCGAAATAGGAGAGCATCAGGGCTACCGTGCCGCTGTCGTACCCCTCGGCGGTGTAGAGCACCGTCAGATGGGAGAAGCCGGGGCCGCAGGGACCGCCGGTAAAGAAGGCGGCGGCCACCGCCGCCCACCAGATCACCGGGGGCAGGGCGGCGGGGCGCTCCCGCTCCGGCACAGGGACCTCCTGCCTGGGGCCCCCCGCGGTGTAGGGGGAGAGCCCCACATCTGCCGGCTGATCTCGGATGAGCAGGACGGCCAGCAGGGTGAGGACCAGGCCGATGCCGCCCTCAGCCCAGAAGGCGAAGCGCAGTCCGGCGCCCTGGATGGCCCGGGTGAGCAGGGGCGGAGAGAGAATGGTGGAGATGCCGGTCCCCGCCGCCATCAGTCCCAGGGCGAAGCCCCGCCGGTCCTGAAACCACCGGGCGATCACCAGGGTGAGGGGGACCATCCCCCCATAGCCGTAGGCCAGGCCGGAGAAGACCGCGGCGGCGCAGTAGGACGAGAAGCTGTGGGCGGCGCCGAACAGCGCGTAGGAGAGCACGAAGCACCCCAGGCCGGCGGCGATTACCCGGCGCAGGCCGTACCGGCGGCACAGGGCGTCTGCGGTGGCCATGGACAGCATGCCGAACAGGCTGCGCACCGTGGTGATCCAGGAGCCCTGGGCGTTGGTGAAGCCCTCCAGCTCCAGCAGGTTGGGCTGATAGACGGCGAAGGCGTTGACGCCCAGCCCCATAACGGTGAACAGGGCCAGGGCGCAGCCCAGGCAGACCAGCCAGGCCCGCCGGCCTGCCGGGGGGAGCGGTGTGGAACGCGGCATAATAGATCCCTCATTTCTTGTGCCCAATGTAACACAAAAGCCGAGAGGTTGTAAAGCGTTTTGTGAAGTCCGTGAGAAATTCCCCGGCCGCCGCCCTGTCCGCCCGACGCGGGTGGGGCCCGGCGGGAGAGGAGGCGCGTGTATGTTAAAGGACTGGATCTGGCTGACCACCCGGAAGGGGCTGGGGAGCCGCGGCGTGATGCAGGTGCTGGAGTTTTTCGGCACGCCGGAGCGGGCCTTTTACGCCGACCCGGAGCAGTACGATCAGATCCCCGGCCTCAGCGCCCTGGCCCGCAGCTCCCTGCGGGACAAGGGACAGGAGGGGACGGACCGCATTTTGGGGGACTGCGACCGGCTGGGGGTGCGGATCATGACCCTCAACGACGGGAACTACCCGGAGCGGCTGCGGGAGATCGCCGACCCGCCGGCGGTGCTGTATATCCGGGGCGGCCTGTTCCGCTTTGACCAGGAGGCGGTCATCGGCATCGTGGGGGCCCGGGAGCCCTCCCCCTACGGGGAGAAGGTGGCCGCCCAGCTGGGGCTGGACCTGGCCCGGAACGGGGTGCTGCTGGTGTCCGGCATCGCCCAGGGCATCGACTCCATCGCCCTGAAGGGGGCCCTTCAGGGCGGAGGCCGGGTGGTGTCTGTGCTGGGGGGCGGCGTGGATGTGCCCTACCCCTGGCAGAACCGCTATCTCTATGAGGACGTGGCCGCCGCCGGGGCCCTTATCAGCGAGTATCCGCCCGGCACCCCTCCCATTGGAGAGCACTTCCCCGTGCGCAACCGGATCATCAGCGGCCTGGCCCTGGGGGTGGTGGCGGTGGAGTGCGCCCGGCGCAGCGGCACCATGAAGACCGTGGAACACGCCATGGAGCAGGACCGGGACGTGTTTGCCATCCCCGGCAACATCGACGCCCCCATGAGCGAGGGGCCCAACTGGCTGCTGCGTCAGGGGGCCCGGCCGGTGACCTGTGCCCAGGATATTCTGGAGGAATACCTGGACCGGTTCCCCCAGCAGCTCTCCAAGGCGGCGCCGCTGTCCCCGGAGGCCGCCCGGCAGCGTCTGGAGCAGGTCCGCTCCAGGGAACAAACGCCGGAGCCCGCCGCCAAGGCGGAACAGGAGCGGGAGGTAGTCCCCAGGGAGCGGCAGAAGAGCCGCTTTACCGACGATCAGCTCTCCATCCTCCATGTTCTGGGGGAGAAGGGGAAGCAGTACACCGCCGACGAGCTGGTGGAGCGCACCCAGATCCCCGCCCGCCGGGTGCTGTCCGCTCTCACTATGCTCCAGGTGGACGGCGCCGTCCAGGAACACCCGGGGCGGAGGTTCTCGTCCCTGGTCATATTAGAAGAAGGTTGAGTTTTTAGAGCAAGGGAGAAAAGAGTGGAGAGTGAAGAGTAGAGAGTAGAGAGTGGAGATATGGGGTTCGCCAAAGGCGAATGATTTCAAATCGTCCGGCTGCGCCGGACACTACATCTTCACGCTTCACTTTCCACTCTCCGCTCTGATGAAGGATTGCTCTGAAAATAGGAGGTTTATCAACGTGGCAGTAAAAACCGATCTTGTGATCGTAGAGTCCCCGTCCAAGGCCAAGACCATCGGGAAGTACCTGGGGCCGGGGTATGAAGTAAAGGCGTCCATGGGCCATGTCCGGGACCTGCCCAAGAGCAAGCTGGGGGTGGACGTGGAGCACGGCTTCCAGCCCGACTACCAGCCCATCAAGGGCAAGGAGGACACCATCAGCGATCTGAAGAAGGCGGCCAAGAAGAGCGGCAAGGTCTATCTGGCCACCGACCCGGACCGGGAGGGGGAGGCCATCTCCTGGCATTTGAAGGAGCTGCTGAACATCCCCGATGACAAGACCTACCGGGTGACCTTTAACGAGATCACTAAAAAGGTGGTCAACGAGTCCATCGCCAAGCCCCGGGCCATCGACCAGAACCTGGTGGATGCCCAGCAGGCCCGGCGCATCCTCGACCGGATCGTGGGCTACGAGCTCTCCCCGCTGCTGTGGAAGAAGATCCGCCGGGGGCTGTCCGCCGGCCGGGTGCAGTCGGTGGCCACCCGCCTGGTGGTGGAGCGGGAAGAGGAGATCCGGGCCTTCCAGCCCCAGGAGTACTGGTCTATCCAGGCCGACCTGAGCCGGGTGGCCCCCAACCTGGGTGGCTTTTCGGCCATGTTCTACGGCCGGGAGAAGAAGATGGAGCTGAACAGCAGGGAGGAGGCCGACGCGGTGGTCCAGGCGGTGAAGAGCGCCCCCTGGTCCGTGACCAAGGTGAAGCGCCAGGACAAGCAGCGCAACCCCGCGCCCCCCTTCACCACCTCCACCCTTCAGCAGGAGGCCTCCCGGAAGCTGAACATGACCCCCGCCCGCACCATGTCCATCGCCCAGCAGCTGTACGAGGGGGTGGACATCACCGGCGAGGGCACCGTGGGGGGTGGACATCACCGGCGAGGGCACCGTGGGCCTGATCACCTATATGCGTACCGACTCCCTGCGGCTGTCCGAGGAGGCCATTGCCGCCGCCAAGGACTTTATTGAAAGCCGCTACGGGGCCGCCTACTACCCCCCCAAGGCCCGGCACTACAAGGCCAAGGGCAACGCCCAGGATGCCCACGAGGCCATCCGGCCCTCCAACGTGGCCCTGGTGCCCGAGGACATCAAGAAGGACCTGACGGCGGAGCAGTACCGCCTTTACAAGCTGATCTGGAGCCGCTTTTTGGCCTGCCAGATGGCCTCCGCCGTGTACGACAGCGTGTCCATCGAGACCCAGTCCGCCGGCTATGCCTTCCGGGCCAGCCGCTCCGAGCTGAAGTTCTCCGGCTTCACCGCCGTGTACGAGGAGAGCCGGGACGACGACGAGGAGGCCCCCCAGTCCCCCCTGCCCGACCTGAAGGAGGGGGAGCCCCTGGAGCTGAAGGGCACCAAGGAGGAGCAGCACTTCACCCAGCCCCCCGCCCGCTACTCCGAGGCCACCCTCATCCGGGCCCTGGAGGAGAAGGGGATCGGCCGGCCCTCCACCTACGCCCCCACCATCTCCACCATCCTGAACCGGGAATATGTGGTCAAAGAGGGCCGGGCCCTGCGTCCCACCCCCCTGGGGGAGGTGGTCACCGGCCTGATGAAGGACAAGTTCCAGGACATCGTGGACCCCACCTTCACCGCCCAGATGGAGGAGGAGCTTGACAAGGTGGAGGAGGGCTCCGTGGACTGGAAGAAGGTCCTGGGTGAGTTCTACGACGACTTCCAGGCGGAGCTCCACAAGGCGGAGCAGGAGCTGGACGGGGAGCGCATCAAGGTCCCCGACGAGGTCTCCGAGGAGATCTGCCCCCAGTGCGGCCGGAACCTGGTCATCAAGTCGGGCCGCTTCGGCCGCTTCCTGGCCTGCCCCGGCTGGCCCGAGTGCGACTTCACCATGCCTCTGGTGGTGGAGATGCCCGGCAAGTGCCCCAGATGCGGGGGGCGGCTGCTCAAGCGCACCGGCAAGAGCAAGAAGACGGGCAAGCAGTACACCTACTACTGCTGTGAGCATTTGACCAACAAGGACGAGAGCCGCAAGTGCGACTTTATGACCTGGGACGTGCCGGTGAAGGACAACTGCCCCGTGTGCGGCTGGACCATGTTCAAGAAGTCCGGCCGGGGGTTCAAGAAGCCCTTCTGCATCAACCCGGACTGCTCCAACTTTACCCCCGAGGAGAAGCGGGGGGGCTGGCGGAAGAAGACTGAGACCTCCGCGGAGGGAGGGGAGTCCGCCGGTGAGGCCGCCGCAGCGGAGGAGACAAAAAAGCCCGCAGCCAAAAAGGCGGCGGCCAAGAAAACGGCTTCCAAGACTTCCACGGCCAAGAAGACCACAAAGACCGCCGCGAAAAAGACGGCTTCCGCCAAGACGGCGGCGAAGAAAACCACGGCGAAAAAGTCCGCCGCCAAGAAGCCGGCGGCGAAAAAGACGGCGGGAGAGGAATAAATAGGTTTTCCACAGAGGGGAAGGCCTGAGAGATGTTCCCCTCAAAGCCCCCCTTGTTAAAGGGGGGAGGGCCACGAAGTGGCGGGGGGATTCCGATTACAGAAAACTTTTCAATCAACGGAATCCCCCACCCGGCTCCGCCGACAGCTCCCCCGCGAGGGGGGAGCCATTCAACGATCAAAACCGCTAAGAACCAGGAGGACCCATGAAACCAGTCATTGTAATCGGCGCCGGGCTGGCCGGCAGCGAGGCGGCCTGGCAGCTGGCCCGCCGGGGCATTCCCGTGGAGCTGCGGGAGATGAAGCCCCAGAAGATGACCCCCGCCCACCACAGCCCAAACTTCGGGGAGCTGGTGTGCTCCAACTCCCTGCGCTCCGACCAGCTGGAAAACGCGGTGGGGCTTTTGAAGGAGGAGCTGCGCCGGTGCGGCTCCCTCATTATGGAGTGCGCCGACGCCCACCGGGTGGAGGCGGGGGGCGCCCTGGCGGTGGACCGTCACGCCTTCTCCGCCGCCATCACGGAGAAGATCCGCAGCCACCCCAACATCACCGTGGTGGAGGGGGAGGTGCTGGATCTCCCGGCGGAGGGGCACGTGATCGTGGCCACCGGCCCCCTCACCTCCGACGCCCTGGCGGAGGCCATTTTGCGGCGCTATCCCCAGAATAACTACCTCCACTTCTTCGACGCGGCGGCCCCCCTGGTTACCTTCGAGAGTGTGGACATGGACAGCGCCTGGTTTGCCTCCCGGTACGACCGGGGCACCCCGGACTATATCAACTGCCCCCTGACGGAGGAGGAGTACCAAGCCTTCTGGGAGGCCCTCACCACCGCTCAGGAGGCGGAGGTCCACGGCTTTGAGGACTCCGGGGTGTTCGAGGGCTGTATGCCCGTGGAGGTGATGGCCCGCCGGGGCCGGGACACCCTGTGCTACGGCCCCCTGAAGCCGGTGGGGCTGAAGGACCCCAGGACCGGGAAGGAGCCCTTCGCCGTGGTGCAGCTGCGCAAGGACAACGCCCAGGGCTCGATCTACGCGGAACGCGGAGTATGTGCGCTATGGGGTCATGCACCGGAATACCTTCCTGGACTCCCCCCGGTTGCTGGACCGGTACTACCGGGTGCGCACCGAGCCCCGCATCCGCTTCGCCGGACAGGTCACCGGGGTGGAGGGCTATGTGGAGTCCACCGCCTCCGGCTGTCTGGCGGCCATGGAGCTCTCCCGGGAGCTTTTGGGGAAGCCCCCCATCGATTTTCCCCAGGAGACCGCCATAGGCGCTTTGGCTCTTTACATCAGTGATGGTTCTGTGGTACACTTTCAACCGATGAATGTAAATTTCGGGTTAATTCCTCCCCTGGGCTACCGGGTCAAGGGCAAGCGGAACAAGAACGCCGAGCTGTCCAAGCGGGCCTTGGAGGCGTTGGGGAAGCTGGATTTGGAGTAACGCCTCGTCCCGTCATTCCGAGGCCCCGAAGGGGCCGTGCGTTGAACGAGACGGGGCGGGGGATTGGGTTCTCCCTCCGTCACGGCTTCGCCGTGCCACCTCCCTCTAAGAGGGAGGCTTTTCGGGGGTGCATCCCTCAAAGGCCCCCTCTTAGAGGGGGCTCCCGGCGAAGCCGGGTGGGGGAGAATACAAGTTACCTCATCCTCCCGACCACCGCAGCCCCGTAGGGCCCGACGACCCGGCGGGCCGGGCTGGGACCGGCCCCTACGTCCCACGCAGCACCGTAGGGGAGGGGCTTGCCCCTCCCGCAAACGCCCCCTCCCGTGCCCACAGACCCAGCCTCAGCCCAAGGCGGACACCGTGTGTAAAGCTGATCTGGTTTGCAGTATCCAGCAGGGAAAACAGGGCGGGGGAGAGCTCCTCCGTCTCCAATTCCGCCAGAGCGCGCTCCATTTTTTCCTGGTAGACCGGGTCGGAGTCGAAGTCCAGGCGGACCGGGTCGGAGTCGAAGTCCAGGCGCTCCTGGTCGGTCTCATAGTAGTAGAGTTCTTTCAGTTCCAGTTCCAAGTTTATCACCACACTAAAAGGATAGATTCAATATATATCCTTTTAGTGTGGTTGTCAAGGGGGAACTTATGTTTCAAAAAGAGGAATACGGCCTGCGTCTGAAAATGCTCCGCAGAAAGGCCAAGGAGACGCAGGCGGATTTGGCGGCCCTGCTGGGGGTCAAACCCAATCAAATCGTGGAAATGGAAAACGGACGCAAGACAACCACGTTTGAGAAGCTCTCTGTGATCTGCCAGCATTACAACGTCTCAGCGGACTACCTCCTGGGTCTCATCGACGAGCCCCGGGCTTTGATACCATCGAAGAAAGAAGGAACTTGATATGAAGATCATCG
>CASEKM010000147.1 GCA_949288405.1 uncultured bacterium
CTGCGCCGGCTTGCGGAGCGGATCTTCCCCTTTGTGGGGGCCTCTCTGTCCGCGGTGGGCCGGGTGTGGGCGGCGGCGGACTACCGGGAGTGGCTGGAAAAGCAGTAAAAAGCGGCGGGCAGATGCCCGCCGCTTTTTACTGCCCCGGCCGGGCGGTATAGGGGGCCAGCTCCAGCCGGACAAAGTACCCCTGGGGGCTCCGGCACACGGGACAGTGGGCCGGAGCGGCGGAGGCGTCCACCACATAGCCGCAGTTGAGGCACATCCACTCCACCTTCACCTGGTCGGCAAAGAGCTTTCCCTGCTCCAGCAGGTCTCCGAACCGGCCGAAGCGCTCCCCGTGAAGCTTTTCCACATGGGCGATGTTCTCAAACAGCTTGCCTACCAGGGGAAATCCCTCCTCCATGGCGGTGCGGGCGAAGCCGGCGTAGTCGTGCTCCCACTCCTGGTACTCGTTGTGCTGGGCAGCCCGCAGGTAGTCCAGCAGATCGGCGTACAGGTCCACCGGATAGGTCCCGTCCACCCGGATGGTCTGGCCGCCCAGCTCGTGGAGCTGCCGGTAAAACTCCTTGGCGTGGGCCTTCTCCTGGTCGGCAGTGAAGAGAAACAGCCCCTGGATCACCTCCAGGCCGCTCTTGTGGGCGATGCCGGCGGCGATGGTGTAGCGGCTGCGGGCCTGGCTCTCCCCGGCGAAGGCCCGCATCAGGTTTTCCCGGGTCTGGCTGTGGGCAAAGGCGATGGATTTTTCTGACATAGCGCTCCCTCCTGTTGCATCGAAGTTCGGCTTCAGCATGCCCAAAAATTCCCGCTCTATCCCTGTTTACAGGAAATTTACAAATGAGGACGCTTTTCCTTGCCTTTTTGAATGGGAACGAGTATAATAAATCCAACTCAGGGTGTCATGTCACCCTTTCTATGAGGAGGCAGCCCCGGCATGAAAGCAAAAACGAATATGACCATGCTCTGCGATTTCTATGAGCTGACCATGGGCAACGGCTATTTTCAGACCGGTTTAAAGGACCGCGTCTGCTATTTTGACGTATTTTACCGCTCTGTCCCCGATCAGGGGGGCTTTGCCATCGCGGCGGGCCTGGCCCAGGTGGTGGAGTACATTGAGAATCTGCATTTTGACGAGGAGGACCTGGCCTATCTCCGCTCCAAGGAGTGCTTCTCCGAGGGGTTCCTGGAGTATCTGCGGGACTTCTCCTTTACGGGGGACATCTGGGCCGTGCCCGAGGGGACGCCCATCTTCCCCGGCGAGCCCATCCTCACCGTCCGCGCCCCCGCCATTCAGGCCCAGTTTATCGAGACCTTCGTGCTCCTGTGCCTGAACCACCAGTGCCTGATCGCCACCAAGTCCAACCGCATCGTCCGGGCCGCCGAGGGCCGCCCGGTGGCGGAATTCGGCTCCCGCCGGGCCCACGGCCCTGACGGCGCCGTGCTGGGGGCCCGGGCCAGCTACATCGCCGGCTGTTCCGCCACCGCCTGTACCATGGCAGACCAGCACTACGGCTCCCCGGCCACCGGCACCATGGCCCACTCCTGGGTACAGATGTTCCCCGACGAGTACACCGCCTTCAAGACCTACTGCGAGCTCTACCCCAACAACGCCACCCTGCTGGTGGACACCTACAACGTGCTCAAGTCCGGCGTGCCCAACGCCATCCGGGTGTTCAAGGAGGTGCTGGAGCCCAAGGGGATCACCAAGTGCGGCATCCGTCTGGATTCCGGCGACCTGACCTACCTGTCCCGGAAGGCCCGGGAGATGCTGGACGAGGCCGGACTCACCGACTGTAAGATCATTGCCTCCAACGCCCTGGACGAGTACATCATCCGGGACCTGGTGCGCCAGGGGGCCCGCATCGATTCCTTCGGCGTGGGCGAGCGGCTGATCACCTCCCGCAGCGAGCCGGTGTTCGGCGGGGTGTACAAGCTGGCGGCCATTGAAGATGAGGCGGGGAACATTATTCCCAAGATCAAGATCAGCGAGAACGCCGCCAAGATCACCACGCCCCACTTTAAAAAGATCTACCGCATCTTCTCCAAGGCCACCGGAAAGGCGGAGGCCGACCTGATCTGCGTCCACGACGAGAAGATCGACTTCAGCCAGCCCCTGGAGCTGTTTGATCCGGACGCCACCTGGAAGCGGAAGGTCTTTACCAACATCGAGGCAAAGGAGCTGATGGTCCCCATCTTCCAGAGCGGCAAGCTGGTCTATCAGGTGCCCGACCTGCAGGCCAGCCGGGCCTACTGCCAGCGGCAGGTGGACTCCCTGTGGGACGAGGTCAAGCGCTTTGAGAATCCCCATAATTACTACGTGGACCTGTCCCAGAAGCTGTGGGACATCAAACAGTCCCTGCTGACCAGCCACGAGGTCCAATAAAGAAAATCCAAAGCGGTCGGAGGAAATCGCCTCCGACCGCTTGATTTTCCATGGGAAATCTGGTATCCTTTTCAGGAACGCAATTTGTGCCGTTTATTTGCAGCGGTATCGAAGTGGTCATAACGGGGCTGACTCGAAATCAGTTTGGGAGCAATCCCACGAGGGTTCGAATCCCTCCCGCTGCGCCAAAAAGAAAGACACGACGTAAGTCGTGTCTTTCTTTTTGGGTCCCGCCGCCCAGAGGGAGGCTCTACCCTTCGGCATTTGAATGCTCGGGGCGGCGGAGCTGCCTCTCCGCCAAGGTTTTCGCCTGCGGCGAGGTTTTTTAAAACTAGAGCAATTGCCTCTAACGCACCGTCAATTCTCACCGTCCAGGGTCTGGACCAGCAGATTCCGCAGGGAGATGGCGGTCTGCCGGTTCATCACCAGAGAGGCGATCTGGTCGTTGGCCGGGGTGGCCACGTTCTCCAGGCCGTTGGAGGTGACGGTGACGTTGTTCTCCATGTACTTGTGGGCGGCGTCCAGGGTGATCTCCAGCACCTCCCCGTCCTTGCTGACGACCTTCCGCAGGGCGAAGGTATTTACATATTCCGGTTTCACAGCGGTTCATCTCCTGTGTGGATGGTGGTGGTATAGGTCAGAGTCTCGCTCCCGCCGGGGGTCAGGCGGCGCACTCCCGCCTTGCTGGACAGCTCCCGGCCCACAAAGGTGGCGTCCGGGAGGGAGGACCAGGGCTCGATGCACACATACCCGGTATCGAAGGGCTTGTGGGCCGTCCACACCCCCAGGTAGGGGAAGTGGGGGAACTCCACCGTCACCCGGGGGCGGTCCTGTCCGTCTGCCAGAATGGCAGTGTGTCCGGCGGGGCTGTCCAGGATGATGGTATCCTGGCTGTAGGTGCTGGGGGTGAGGGGCAGGCGGCTGTGCTCCAGGGGGACGGGCTCCCCCTTGGGGGTGACCATCTGGTCCCCGTCCATGGGATAGAGGCGGACGGTCTCCACCCCGGGCAGGCGGACGGCCCACTCCCCCATGGGGCCGGGCACCCGGAAGCCGTCGTGGGCCCCCAGCTCATAGAGCATATCCCGGTCCGAACGGTTCTCCACGCGGTGGGACTTGATGAGCCGGTTCCCATCCAGGGTGTAGGTCACCGTCAGGGAGAAGGCGAAGGGGTAGACCGCCCGGGTCTCCGGGGTGTCGGTGAGCTGGAAGGAGATGCGGTCCGGCCCCTGGTCCACGACGGAGAACAGGGAATCCCTGGCGAAGCCGTGGGTGGAGATGGAGTAGGTCTGCCCGTCCAGGTCGTATTTCCCCTCCCGCAGGCGGGCGATGAAGGGGAACAGGATGGGGGCCCGCCGGGCCCAGATGTCCGGGTCCCCCTGCCACAGGTACTCCTCCCCGCCGGGGGTGCGGATGGAGGCCAGCTGGGCCCCCAGGTCCTCCGCCTGGACCGTGAGAAATTCATTTTGAATGGTGTACCTCATGCCGCGGGTCCTCCTTTCAGGTGCCTGCCGTCCAGGACCGCCTCCACCAGAGTGTCCCCCTCATAGCACAGCTTCAGGGAGAAGAAGGGCTGGTCCTCCCGGTCAATGAGCTTCAGAAAAATGGCGTCCCCCTCCCAGTGGGGGAGCTCCAGCAGGCGGGACTTGGGCACCCACTCCAGCACCCCCTCGTCACACTCCTTTATCGTTCCGGTAAAGCCGCCGGCGGTGAACAGGTGCATGTACTCGGTGGGCCACTCGTTGGAGACAAAGGTGACGATCCCCCGGTAGCGGTAGTCCGTCAGGGTGAGGCCGGTCTCCTCCCGGACCTCCCGGAGCAGGCAGTCCTCCGGGCTCTCCTTGTCCTCAAATTTGCCGCCGATGCCGATCCACTTGTCGTGGTTCAGGTCGTTTTCCTTCTTGACCCGGTGGAGCATCAGGTAGTTTTCCCCCTGCTGGATATAACAGAGCGTTGTATTGATCATGTTGATTCCTCCATGGAGAAGCCCAGCTTGGCGGCCACCCTGTCGTACATGGGGGTGGGCACCCCGTATTTCCGCCCCAGGCGCACCACCTCGAAGATGAGCCCGTCCACCTCCGAGGGCTTCCCCGCGTCCAGGTCCCGCTTCAGGGAGGTGGAGGCGTCCGGGGCCAGGGCGTCCTGGATGGCCAGATTCCGGGGCACCGGGTCCTCGGGAAAGGGGTGGCCCATGGCGGATGCCAGGGCGCCGATCTCCGCCACCAGTTCCTTAAAGTCCTCCCGGGGCTGGCCGGGCACCTGCATCCCGGCCACCTGGATGTTGTGGTAGATGCCGCAGGCCGCCATGGGGGAGACCACCGAGAATTTCAGCAGGGCGTCCCGCTGGATGTCCCGGGACAGCTCCCCCTGGATGCCGCAGTCGGGGGCCTTGATCTCCGCGGCGATGTAGATGCACCCGTCGGTGACCAGGGCGGGGGACAGCTCCGGCTGGAGCCGCCCGCCGGTGCCGTAGATGTTCAGAAGGGGGATGACGATGGTGTGCCCGTCCGAGAGCCGCTTCAGGGTGGGGAGGGTCCCCTCCAGGGAGTAGCCCTTCACGCACACAAAGATCACGTCCGGCTTCTCTGTGACCTGCTCCTGCTCCCGGGCCTCCACCGGCACGGCGAAGGCGCCGTGACCCGTCTCCAGCACCAGGCCGTTTTTCTGAATGGCCTCCAGGTGGGCCCCCCGGGCGATGAGGGACACATCCTTGCCCCCCTGGGCCAGAAAGGCGGCCAGGCAGCCCCCGGTGCCGCCGGCCCCATAGATGAGATACTTCATGGCACACGCTCCTTTTTTGGCGGATCATTTTGTTTCAGTATAGCATGGGGGAGAGGGCGGCGCAACGTCCTTTTCTCGAAAGAACAGCAGGCAAAAGAGCGCTGTGGGAAATTTCCCTTGGTCCCGCCGGTGAAAAAGCCCTCCGCCTCTTGACAAAGCATTTCTGCAAATGTAGAATATTCTTGAGAGTTCTGCAAATGCAAATATAGAGACAGGAGGGGACGGACGATGCGTATGTATGCCCATCTGCCCGAGTCGGAACTGGACATCATGCTGGTGATCTGGGACCTGGGGGGACAGGCCGCCGCGCCGGACATTCTGGAGCGGCTGGAGCGCCCCCTCACCGCCAGCGCCCTGCACAGCTACCTCAAACGGCTGGAGGACAAGGGCTATCTGTCCTGTGCCAAGGAGGGCAAGGTGAACCGGTACGCCGCCCTGGTGCGCCGGGAGGACTACCAGAGCCGGGAGGGCCGGACCATCCTGGGCAAGCTGTACCAGGGGTCCCTGAAGCGCTTCGCCGCCGCCCTGTACGACGGGGGCGCCCTGGATAAGGGGGAAGTGGAGGAGCTGCGGGCCTATCTGGAGGAGCTGGAGCGAGAGGAGGGGAAGTAGATGGAGGCCGTGTTTTTACAGGTGCTGTGGGTGTCCCTCACCGTCTCGGCGGTGCTGCTCCCCCTGCTGCTGGCCAAGGGGTGGCTGCGGCGGCGGGTGCGGGCCAAGGCGCTGTATGTGATCTGGCTCCTGCTGGCCCTGCGGCTGGCGGTCCCGGTGGACCTGTCCCTGCCGGAGCCCCCGGTGGAGGTGGAGGCCCCGGAGCTGTCGGTGGCTCTCACCGTGCCCGCCCCGGGTATGACGGTCGACGGGGAATCCCCCTGGGCCGGTCAGGACACCCGTCCCCAAACGGAGGAGTACTGGGCCGAGTCGCCCCGTGTCCCTGTGACCGTGGTGCTGTCCGCCCTGTGGCTCACCGGGGCGCTGGCCGCGGCCCTGATCCAGGGGGGCGGCTACCTCCTGGCCCGGCGGGACCTGCTGAGAAGCGCCCGGCCGGCGGAGGAGGAGACACAGGCGCTGGTGGGGCGCGCGGCGGCCCGCCTGGGGCTGAAGCGGCCCATCGCGGTCCGAAGGACAAGCCGTGTGCGCACCCCCATGGTGCTGGGCCTTGTGCGCCCGGTGCTCCTGCTGCCCCAGGGGGCGGAGCCGGACGGGCTGGTCCTGTGCCACGAGCTCACCCACTTGAAGCGCCGGGACCTGTGGTACAAGGCCCTGCTCACCGCCGCCTGCTGGCTCCACTGGTTCAACCCCCTGGTGTGGTGGATGAGCCGGGCGGCCAGCGAAAACCTGGAGCTGTGCTGTGACGGGGACGTGACCGCTGGGCAGGACGCCGCCTTCCGCCAGAGATATGGGGAGCTGCTCCTGTCCGCCGGGGAGGAGGGGCGGGGCCCCACCCTGTCCAGCCGCTTCGGCGGGAGCGGGAGGACGGTGAAGGAGCGGCTGGCCAATCTGTTTCTGACGAAACGGCGGGGCCGGGCCCTGGCCTGTCTGGCCGTGGCGGTGGTGGCCCTCCTGGGGGCGCTGACCTCCTGCCAGCCCAAGACGATGACCGATCAGGAGGCGGTGGATGCACTGAATGAGAGCCTGGATTGGTCCCTGGGCAATGAGGGGACGACCCTCTCCTTCACCATCCCGGAGGGGGAGCGGGACTGGGACATCCGGCTGAGTCAGGATACTTTCCCAGAGGACCCGGATGTGATCCAGTCCTTTAATGAGACCCAGTGGACCCCCGGGGAGCGTTACGCCTTCTTGCTGCCCCGTGACATACTGCTGGGGTACCAGCTGACTTTGAACGTCTCGCTCAACGGGGGTGCGGAGGGATTTACTGTCGGTATGACCTCTATGGCTATGACTCCAAATGCTTCTCAAACGGCTCTGGAACAGCTGCGCTCCAGTATCACCTACGACGGGGAGCGGGTGAGTTTTACCATCCCCGAGGGGGACCGGGCGTGGAACATCCAGATTTCCGGCCGGGCGGAGGTGGAGTGGCTGGGGGGAATGAGCCTCCATTATCTGGACGGCGCCGACTGGACGGCTGGAGAGACCTACTCCTTTGAACTCTCCTCCCTGGCCGCCCAGGATGTGACGCAACTGACTATGCATGTCTTCCTGGAGGAGCAAGAATCGGAGATTGACCTGCTCCCCTACCTCCCCTATGTAAACGCGGAGTATGGATTTACCCTGACTCTGCCCCAAAGCTGGCGGGGCCAGGTGGAGCTCCTGGAAAACGACCCCAACTTGCATGATGTGACCTGTGCGGCCAGCTTTTACATGCGGGACGCGGGGGACCAGGACTACGCCGGCTGGCTGGTGGGCATTTACCGGTGTACCTCTCAGGAGTGGGAGGAGACCGAGGCGGCGGGGAATCCCTATGACCTGCCGGTCTTGGCGGAAGCAGGAGGATATGTGTTCTATGCCGCTGGCCCTACTGATTTGCCAGTGGATGAAAACATTCCCGGAGCACTGGAGCGCTATGCACAGCTCTCCGCTCAGATTTCAGCGCTTCTGGAGAGCTTCACTCTCACTGCCTAGCTGAATCGCCTGCTCGCTTGCGTTTTTTCCTCACAGATAGTACAATAACACACAGCGGGACCCCGCACCGGCGGCCGGCCGGAGCGGGGTCTTGTTGTAGCCCGAAAACCCCCGGCTATGCCGGGGAGTTCCGTAAGAGCTTTAGCGGAGAGTAGGAAATAAAAGCTCCCTTTGCTATACTGAGAATGCGGCC
>CASEKM010000148.1 GCA_949288405.1 uncultured bacterium
GGCCTGGACGTTGGGGGGCTTGTTGAGCTCCGCCTTCTGGCCCGCCTTCGCGGCCGGGCTGAAGGGGAAGGTGCCCCCCTCGGTACAGCCCTACTTCAACAACCCGGCCAAGGTGACCGGCGTGTGGAAAAACGGCTTCCTCACCCTGTGGGTGGACGGAGAGTTCACCCGGGCGGTGCTCAACAAGCCCCCCATCGTCCAGGCCCTGTCCCAGGCGGCCGCCGCCTTCTTCGGCGCGGCGGAGGCCCGGGTGTCCATCGTGGTGGGCCCTCCCCCGGCCCAGGAGGCGCCCTCCGCCCCCGCGGCTCCGGCGGACGGGACGCAGAAGCACGACGCCCTGGACGACCTGCTGGCCTTCGGGGCCCAGTTTGACAACATCAAGATCCAATGATGCAGCATTCCCGCCCCCAGGGCGGGCACAGGATATGGAAGGAGTGTGCCGATATGGCAAAAGGTTTTGGCAGCCGGGGCATCCCCGGCATGGGCGGCGGCATGAACATGAACATGATCAAGCAGGCCCAGAAGATGCAGCAGGACATGCTGAAGATGCAGCAGGAGTTGGAGGAGAAGACCTATGAGGCCAGCGCCGGCGGCGGCGTGGTCACCGCCTCCGTCTCCGGCAAGCGGGAGCTGAAGGGCCTCACCATCGACCCGGACGCGGTGGACCCCGACGACGTGGAGATGCTGGAGGACCTGATCGTGGCCGCCGTCAACGAGGCCCTTCGGGCCGCGGAGAGCGACGCCGCCTCCACCATGCAGAAGCTCACCGGCGGGCTGGGCCTGCCCTTCTGAGGCGCACTGCGGCCGGAGCCCCGGCCTGCGGCAGAAGATCTCCCACCTCCGGCGCCCCGCTGAGACAGCGGGGTGCCGGATTTTTTGTCCCGGCCCCTCTCCGGCGAAAAACGGGGAAGACTGGACAAAGAGGGGGAAACCTTATATAATAGGAGCGCAAAAACGCGGACGGGCGCTGCCCGCTCCGCCGGATTCGGGGCCGCGCCGGGCAAACGGCGTTCTGCACAGCTTCTGTGACGGTTGGGAGGCCTTGGATCGCCAAACCACAAGAGACAGAAGGAGAGAACCGACGGCCATGGAAATCAACGGCGAAATTGTCAACGAAAACATCCGCTACGCGGAGCTGAACCTGTCCGACCCCATTATGAAGGCCCTGGAGAAGAAGGGCTATGAGCAGGCCACCCCCGTCCAGGGGGGCGCCATCCCCTATTTTATGGAGTACAAGGATGTGATCGCCAAGGCGCCCACGGGCACGGGAAAGACCTTTGCCTTCGGCATCCCCATGGTGGAGCACATCGACCCGGAGGCCGCCGACGTGCTGGGCCTGGTGCTGGCCCCCACCCGGGAGCTGGCCATCCAGATCCGGGATGAGCTGCGGGACCTGTGCGCCTTCAAAGAGGGGGTGCGCACCGTGTGCCTGTACGGGGGACAGCCCATCGACAAGCAGATCACCCAGCTGAAGAAGAAGCCCCAGATCGTGGTGGCTACCCCCGGGCGGCTGATGGACCACGTGAAGCGCCGCACCCTGCGCCTGGACAAGGTGGAGACGGTGGTGCTGGACGAGGCCGACCGGATGCTGGACATGGGCTTTATCCGGGACGTGACCCGGATCCTGGACCTGATGCCCCAGCGGCGCAACCTGGGGCTGTTCTCCGCCACCATCTCCCGGGAGGTCATGGACATCTCCTGGGTATACCAGCGGGACCCGGTGGAGATCACCGTCCGGGCCGACGAGCAGAACAAGCCGGACATCACCCAGTACCGCCTGGACGTAGAGCGCAACGAAAAGGTGGACGCCATGGTCCGCCTCATGGAGATCGGCGGCTTTGACCGGGTGATCGCCTTCTGCAACACCAAGAACATGACCGACCGGCTGGCGGGGCTCCTCCAGATGCGGGGGGTCTCCTGCGAGGCCATCCACGGGGACATCCAGCAGCGGGCGCGGGAGAAGACCCTCCAGAGATTCCGGGAGGGCAAGCTGCGGGTGCTGGCCGCCACCGACGTGGCCGCCCGGGGACTGGACATCGACGATGTGGACGCGGTGTTCAACTACGACGTGCCCGACGAGAACGAGTACTACATCCACCGCATCGGCCGCACCGGCCGGGCCAAGCGCCACGGGGTGGCCTACTCCCTGGTGTCCAACATCACCGAGGGCATCCGCCTGGACGACATCCAGAAGAACACCGGCAACCAGATCCAGAAGATGCTCCTCAACGACCAGGGGGAGCTGGAGCCGGTCCCCGCCAAGGGCTGAGGGCGGCACATCTTTTAATGTTTTTTAATCTTCTTTCCAGGATTTTTTTGACCTTTTGGCCGTATCATAGGGAGCACAGCACCGGGCCTTGGCCCGCAGATGGATTGGAGCGTGAAGCGCGATGAAAAAGTTGTACCGGACCGAGGGTCCCTATAAAATGATCGCCGGGGTGTGCGGCGGCATCGGTGAGTATTTTGACATCGACCCCACCCTCATCCGGCTGGCCTGGGCGGTCCTCACCGTTTTTACCGCCTCGGCCCTGTTCTGGGTGTATGTGGTGTCCATCTTCATCATCCCCCGGAAGAGCGACGTGTACCCTGGCTATTGAACGGCCTGAGCTGCGGGGCGGCCTGATCCGCCCCCGCGCTGACGGCCGGAAAAGGAGGCACCTATGATCCAGACTCGCCTCTCCACCCCCGGCGATATCCCCCGGCAGCGGGAGCTGTGGCAGCGCTCCTTCGGGGACGACGGGGCCTATGTGGACAATTTCTACCGCACCTATTATAAGCCGGAGCGGGTGTTCCTGCTGGAGGAGGACGGGGTGGTCCAGGCCATGACCGCCTGGTTCGACACCACCTTTGCGGTGCCCGGCCAGGGGGAGTACCGGGCCGCCTATCTGTATGCCGTGGCCACCCATCCGGCGGCCCGGGGGCGGGGGCTGGCCGGCGCGCTGCTGGCCGTCGCGGACCGCTTCTTCCGGGACTGGGGCATTCCGGCGGTGACCACTGTACCGGCGGAGCCCTCCCTCCACCGGTTTTTCGGCCGGAACGGCTTTCGGGAGTGCTTCGTCCACGGGCAGTTCCAGGCGGCGGCGGGAATCCCCGTTCCCGGGGAGCTCCCCCAGCTGGAGCCCGTGCCCCCGGAGGTCTATGCCGGGCTGCGGGAGGCCCGGCTGGCGGGAACCGCCCACATCGCCCTCTCTCCGGAGGTCATCGCCTATCAGGCAGGGGCCTGCGCCCTGACCCCCGGCGGAGGGCTGTACGCCCTGGAGGCCCCCCACGGCGCGGCCGTTTTGTGCGCCGAGGGGATGGCGGACGGACGGCTGCTGGTAAAGGAGCTGTTGTGCGATCCGTCGGACCTGGACTGGGTGCTCGCCCGGCTGCCCGGCCTGCTGCCCGGCCTGCTGCCCGGCTGGTCCGGGCTCTACCGCACCCCTTGGGGGGCGGAGCCCTTCGGCATGCTCAAGTGGCTCTCCCCGGAGCGGGAGGCGGCCTGGGACTGGTCCTCCAGGGCCTATCTGGGACTCGCCTTTGACTGAACTCCTTCATTCTGATCGTAAATGGTTGGATTTCTCTTTTGGAATCCAACCATTTTTTGTCTGTTTTGACGAATTCATGCGCCGATTTCTGTGAAAAGAAACGAAAGGCTGGGAGCGGCTACAGTTGTTTAGTTGTGGTGACATCCACAAAAAATTTGCTTTACATCCCGGCGTTTTATGTTATGCTATACATAAGGACGAGCGATAGGCTCCCTTTTGAAGGCTCCGAGGAGCAATTTTCGGAGCAGGATGAATGGAATCTGTCAAAATCTTGGAAAATCGCCACAAAAATATAACGTAGGAGGAATGTCACCATGAACAAGTACATCGAGAGAGTTCTGGCTGAGACCAAGGCGAAGAATGCTAACGAGCCCGAGTTCCTGCAGACTGTTGAGGAGGTCCTCAGCTCCCTGGAGCCCGTGATCGACGCCCATCCTGAGTACGAGAAGGCCGCTCTGCTGGAGCGCATGGTCGAGCCCGAGCGCGTGATTGAGTTCCGCGTCACTTGGGAGGACGACAATCACGTCTGGCACGTCAACCGCGGCTACCGCGTGCAGTACAACGCGGCCCTCGGCCCCTACAAGGGCGGCATCCGCTTTGATCCTTCCGTGAACCTCTCCATCGTGAAGTTCCTGGGCTTTGAGCAGGTCTTTAAGGACGCCATGACTGGTCTGCCCATCGGCGGCGCCAAGGGCGGCTCTGACTTCGATCCTCGCGGCAAGAGCGACGCCGAGATCATGCGTTTCTGCCAGGCCTTTATCACCGAGCTGTATCGCCACATCGGTCAGGACATCGACTGCCCCGCCGGCGACCTGGGCTGCGGCGGCCGTGAGATCGGCTACATGTATGGCCAGTATCGCCGCATCGTGGGCGCTGCCGAGTTCGGCGCTCTGTCCGGCAAGGCTGTCTGCACCGGCGGCTCCATCCTCCGTCCCGAGGCTACCGGCTACGGCGCCGTGTACTATCTGGTCGAGGCTCTGGCCCATGACGGCGAGTCCATCGAGGGTAAGCGCATCGCTATGTCCGGCTACGGCAACGTGGGCTGGGGCATCATGAAGAAGGCCGCCGAGCTGGGCGCCAAGGTCACCTACTTCGCCGGCCCCGACGGCTACATCCACGATCCCGACGGCGTGTGCACCGAGGAGAAGCTGAACTACATCCTGGAGACTACATCCTGGAGATGCGTGCCAACGATCCCATGCACTGCAAGCCCTACGCCGACAAGTTCGACTGCGAGTTCGTTCCCAACACCAAGTGCTGGGGCGTGAAGGACGTGGACATCTATATGCCCGCCGCCACTCAGAACGACGTCAACATCGAGTGGGCCAAGAAGATCGCCGAGTCCGGTGTTAAGTACTACATCGAGGTCGCCAACATGCCCACCACCAACGACGCTCTGGAGTTCCTGAAGGAGCAGAAGCACATGGTCGTCGCCCCCTCCAAGGCTGTTAACGCCGGCGGCGTGTCCGTGTCCGAGCTGGAGATGGCCCAGAACGCCGAGCGCGTGTACTGGACCGCTGAGGAAGTGGATGTCAAGCTGCAGAGCATCATGAAGAACATCTATCACTCCTCCGTCGAGGTTGCTGAGCGCTATGGCCTGGGCTATGACCTGGTCGCCGGCGCCAACATCGTGGGCTTCCAGAAGGTCGCCGACGCCATGATGGCTCAGGGCATCTTCTAATCCCAACGACACGATTCCAATTCCATCCAAAAACCGGAGGTCTCCCCCTGGGAGGCCTCCGGTTTTGGCTATACAGAAAGGCCGCCCGGTTGGGGCGGCCTTTTGCACTTGCGAAATCAGCCGGCGGAAGTGCTGCCGTCGGCGGAAGAGGCGGCGGTGTCGCCGCCCTCCGTCTCCTCCTGGGCGGCCAGCGCCTGCTGGATGGCGGCGCGGACGGTCTGGAGGTTCTCATAGAAGACGGCGGGGTCGATCTGCTCCAGCTCCGGAGTGGGCTGGACCGGGGCGGCGTCCATCCAGCCCTGGCGCAGGTCGGTCATCTGCTGGGCCACATAGGCGTCCCGGAAGTCCACCGGGTCCAGGGGGAGGCGGAGGATGATGTGGTAGCCGTAGACGCTCTCCACCACGCCGCTCACCTCTCCGTCGGCCAGGGCCAGGGCCGCCTCCTCAAAGGGGGCCACCATCTGGCCGGGGGCGGCGGTGTAGCCCTCCGCCCCGTTCACCGTCCCGTCGGCGGCGGTGTCCTCGCTGTAGGTCTGCATCAGCTGGTCGAAGAGGGCCTCCTTGTCCCCGGCGGCCTGGAGCTGGGCCAGCAGCTCCTCCGCCAGCGCCTTTTTCTCCGCCACCACGGCCGCGTCCAGGGGCTCATACTCCCCGGTGGGGCTGCCGTTTTCGTCGGTGATGGGCTTGCTGGTGTCCACCGTCTTCAGCAGGATGTGCTTGGCCCGGTAGTAGCCCAGGTCGTCCTGGGCGTAGGCCAGCACCTGCTGGTCGTCGGGGTAGCCCTCCGTCCCCTGGCCGTACAGCTTCTCCTGGAGCTGGGCGTTCAGGTCGTTGACCTCAAAGAGGGAGGCGTACAGGTCCTGGGTGAGGCCGCTGTACCAGAGGGTGTACTTCAGCTGCTCCGGTCCCCCGGACTCCTCCTCCATGGAGGCCAGCAGCTCGGCGGTCTCCTGCTGGAGCTCCGGGGAGGGGGCCAGCCCCTCCTGTCCCGCCTGGATGGGGAGCAGGGCGTACAGGGCGGCGTTGTTCAGCGCCCCCTCCATCAGCCCCTCCTCAAAGGTCTGCCCGTTGCCCATGTCCATGTCCCAGATCATGTCCATGTTCTCCGTGTTCTGCAGGGAGCTGTCCACCGCGTAGGCCAGCCAGTAGAGCAGGCTGTCCGCCGTGACCTCCGCCTCCCCCGCCCGGGCCACCACCGTGTCCCCGGGGACGCCCGCCGTGGTCAGATAGAGGTCGGTGACCGACGCCAGGTCCACAGGCTCTGTGAGCAGGGCGGCGCTCCCGGCGCCGCTGCCGTCCTCGGAGCCGCCCGGCTGTCCGCCTTGGCAGCCGCTCAGAGCGGCCAGTGAGAGGGCCAGGGACAGGGAGAGCGCCCCCAGCCGGTTCCAATTCGTCATAGCTGTCGTGATCCTTTCCAAAAACGTAGTGGGCCCCGACGGGGCCGCTTTTTGGTATCATAGCACAAAGGGGAGGCGGGAGCAAGGGGAAAGGGGGCCTCCCTTGACGGGCGGGGGGAAAAGGGGTAAACTAGGGGCGAACAACAGATCCAACGCCCACCCCCCGGTCCTGCGGACCAGGGGGCATTGCCGCGTTCTGCCTTCCATATCATGGAATATCACGATACAAGGAGTGATCTTGAGTGGAACTGCTCCGCTCTGTATTGAAACAGCTGCCGGAATTTCAGGAGCTGTCCGCCGCCCTGGAGGGGGGCAGGTCCCCCGCCGCCCTGTCCGGCCTGGCGGCGGTCCACCGGGCCCACTTCGCCGCCGCCCTGGGGGAGGAGACGGGCCGCCCCGTGGCGGTGGTGTGCGCCGACGAGGGGGAGGCGGCCCGGATGGCCCGGGACCTGTCCTTTCTCACCGGAACGGCGGTGCCGGTGCTGTCCGCCCGGGCCTTTGTGTTCCACAACGTGGCCACCGTCTCCCGCCAGTGGGAGCACCGGCGGCTGAAGCTCCTCTGGCAGCTGAGCCAGGGGGAGGTGCCCTGCCTGGTGGCCACTGTGGAGGCCCTCCAGCAGCGCACCCTGCCCCCGGCGGTGCTCGCCTCCGCCTGCCAGGTGCTGGAGCCGGGCCGGAGCATAGACCTGGACCAGCTCACCCAGGCGCTTGCCGCCGCCGGCTACACCCGGTGCGACCAGGTGGAGGGGCCGGGCCAGTTCGCCCTGCGGGGGGGCATTCTGGACGTGTTCTCCCCCGCCATGGACGCCCCCGTCCGGGCGGAGTTCTGGGGGGACGAGCTGGACACCATGGGCGCCTTCGACCCGGCCACCCAGCGGCGCACGGAGAACGTGGACCGGGCCGTCCTGCTGCCGGCGGCGGAGGCCCTGCCCCAGCTCACCCCCGGGGGGCTGCCCGCTCTGCTGAAGGGGCTGGACGGACTGGCGGAACGGGCCCGCAGGGACGGCAACGAAGCCCTGGCCGCCACCCTCCAGCAGGACCGGGACGCCCTGGGGGAGGGGCGCTCCTTCCCCGCCGCCGACCGGTATCTGCCCCTGATCTACCCCCAGGAGGCCACGGCGGCGGACTACCTGCCCCTGGATGCCTGCGTGCTGTTTTCCGAGAGCAGCCGGGTAGGGGAGCGGGCCCGCACCTACCAGTGGCAGCTGGAGGAGGACGTGAAGACCCTGCTGGAGCGGGGGGAGCTGGACGGCTCCTGCGGGGGGCTGTGCCTCCCCTTCGAGGGGCTGTGCCGGCGGCTGGAGGACTTCCCCCTGGCCTTTCTGGACTCCTTCTCCCGGTCTACCTACCCCGTCAATCCCCGCTGCATTCTGTCGGTCATGGCCAAGCAGCTGCCCTCCTTCGGGGCCAGCCTGGAGACGGCGGTGCAGGACCTGTCCCACTACCAGAGCGCCGGCTTCGGGGTGCTGGTGCTGGTGTCCAGCGAGCAGCGCTGTCTGAACCTTCAAAACCTCCTGCGGGAGCAGAAGGTGAAGTCCGCCGTGGACTTCGCCCTGAAGGCCCTGCCCAAGCCGGGGCAGATCCTCCTCACCGTGGGGGGGCTGTCCGGGGGGCTGGAGTACCCGGACCTGAAGCTGGCCGTCATCACTGAGGGCCAGGAGGGGGCGGTGAAGAAGCCCCGCCGGGCCCCGGCGGCCAAGCAGGGCCCCACCAACCGGCAGAAGCTCAAGTCCTACGCCGACCTGTCCCCCGGGGACCTGGTGGTCCACGAGCACCACGGGGTGGGCCGGTATGTGGGCATGGTGAAGATGACCACCGACGGCATTGAAAAGGACTATGTGAAGCTGGCCTATGCGGGCAGCGACGTGCTGTACGTCCCCGCCACCCAGCTGGATCTGATCTCCAAGTATATCGGCGGGGGCGAGGAGGCCCAGGAGACCCGGAAGCTGTCCAAGCTGGGGGGCACCGACTGGGCCCGGGCCAAGACCAAGGCGAAAAAGGCGGTGGAGGATCTGGCAAAGGGCCTCATTCAG
The DNA here is from genome assembly GCA_949288405.1 of uncultured bacterium. Classification (GTDB taxonomy): domain Bacteria; phylum Bacillota; class Clostridia; order Oscillospirales; family Oscillospiraceae; genus Lawsonibacter. Next base: position 8,639 of record CASEKM010000148.1, read on the forward strand.
CTCTACGCCCAGCGCCAGCGCCAGCCGGGCTTCGCCTTCTCCCCCGACTCTCCCTGGCAGCGGGAGTTTGAGGAGCAGTTTGAGTACAGCGAGACCGACGACCAGCTCCGGTGCGTGGAGGAGATCAAGCGGGACATGGAGCGGGCGGTGCCCATGGACCGGCTGCTGTGCGGGGACGTGGGCTACGGCAAGACGGAGGTGGCCTTCCGGGCCATGATGAAGTGC
>CASEKM010000149.1 GCA_949288405.1 uncultured bacterium
GAGCCGGAGCCGCCGCAGCCGGCCAGAGCGCCCATCAGAAGGGCGGCGGACAGAGCAGATGCAAGAAGTCGTTTCATATTCATTCTCCTCTCGTTCCTTGAGATGCTTACGGACCTGTCTTCCCAGAAAAAACACTTGTCCGCTTAATGGGTACATTATAGCGGAAGGCGGCTGGAAATGCAAGGGCAATTTAGAAAGAAATTTAATTTCCCCAAAAATACGGGGGAGAAACCGGGCTTTTTTCCGGGGAAAAACCAGAACTGCCGCTCGGATCTCCCAAGAGCTCCCCCTTCCCGGCGGGCGGGACAGGCCGCCGGCCGGAAAGGCAGACCGCCTGTGTCCTCCAACGGGGGACACAGGCGGCAATTCAGCGCTCCGGCGCGGCGTCCGGGGACAGGCGGTACAGGAGGGAGGGGCGCCCTCCGGTGTCGTAGTTGATGCGGCTCACCGCCTCCCCCCGCCCCACCAGATAGGTGAGATACCGGCGGACGGTGACCGAGGACAGGCCCACCTCCTCGGACAGGGCCTCGCAGGTGCACCCCTCCCCGGCGGTCCGGGCCAGGCAGCTTCGGATCCGGACCAGGGTACCCTCCTGGAGCCCCTTGGGGATGGGCTGCCCGCTCCGGCCGCTGGACAGCAGGGCGTCCAGCTCCTCCTGACTGACGCTCTCGTGGGCGGCGATGGCCTCCCGGTGGCGGGCGAAGGTGTCCAGGGCCTGCTGGAAGCGCTGGGCGGTGAAGGGCTTCACCAGGTAGTCCGTCACCCCCAGCTTCAGCAGGGCGTCCACCGTCCGGCTGTCGTTGGCGGCGGTGACCATCACCACGTCCAGGGTGATCTCCTCCGCCCGCAGCTCCCGCAGCAGCTCCAGGCCGGACATGCGGGGCATGTATACGTCCAGGATCAGCAGCTCCGCCGGGTTGCTCCGCAGCCAGGGCAGGGCGTCCCGCCCGCTGTGAAAGGCGGCGGCCAGGACGAAGCGGGGGTCCCGGGCCAGAAACGTCTGGTTGATGGCGGCGATGAGGGGGTCGTCCTCCACGATCACAGTGCGGTACATAGTCAGCTCCTATCGGCGGCCTCCCGGCTGGAGGCTATGGCTTCTGGGTCTTGGGCTGGGCGGGGAAGGAGAGGAAGAAGGAGGTGCCCGCCTTGGGCTCGCTCTCCACCCGGATCTGCCCGTGGTACAGGCCGGTGAGGTCCTTGATCTGGGCCAGGCCCACTCCGTGGCCGTCCCCCTTGGTGGACACCCCCGGCTCGAAGATATAGGGGAGCAGCTCGGGGACGATGCCCGGGCCGGTGTCCTCCACGCACAGGAACAGCCCCTCCGGCTTCTCCAGAATGGACACCTGGATTTCCTTCTGCTTCCAGGTGGACTGGTTCAGGGACTCGGTGGCGTTTTCGATCAGGTTGCCCAGAATGGTCACCAGCACTCCGGAGGGCAGGGTGTGGTCCTCCCCGGACAGGGAGCTTCTGGGGTCCACCTGGAGCTGGATGCCCAGCTCGGCGGCCCGGCTGGTCTTGCCCACCAGGAGGGCGGCCACCGCCGTGTCCTGGATCTGGTGCATCACCCGGCTCACCGACTGGTGGTGGACCTGGGACACGTCCAGGATATACTGCTCCGCCTGTTCCGTCCGGCCCAGCTGGATCAGGCCCAGGATGGTGTGCAGCTTGTTGACGAATTCGTGGGTGTAGGCCCGCATGGCCTCCACCAGGTGGCGGCTGCCGGTGAGGTCCTCCGCCAGGGCGGTGACCTCGCTGCGGTCCCGGAAGATGGCCACCGCCCCCACGATCTCCCCGTTCTCCCAGATGGGCATCCGGTCGGAGAGCACCGCCTGGGCCCCGGGCATCCGGTGCAGGTGGACGTTGTACTCCGAGCGCCCGGTGGTGAGCAGCCGGGGGAGATGGGAGTCCGGGTAGATGTCCAGCAGGGGGCGCCCCAGCACCTGAGAGGCATCCTTTTCCCCCACCATCCGCAGACAGGCGGTGTTCATATAGGTGATGCGCGCCTCCTGGTCGATGGCCACGATGCCCTCCTCCAGCGTCTCCAGGATGTCCTCCCGCTGGTGGAAGAGCTTGCGGAAGGCGTCGGGCTCATAGCCCATAAGGGCGTCCTTGATGGCCCCGGACAAATGCCGGGAGAAGAGCAGCCCCACTCCGGCGGCCAGGAGGGTGAGGATGACAAAGCAGCCCACGGTGTCCACCACGATGCGCTGTACGCTGCGCACCCCGATGCCCACCGACACAAAGCCCAGCAGCTCCCCGCCCTCCCCGGTGACCGAGGCCAGGGCCCGGTGCTCCACCTCGGACACGCCGGCCCCGGTGTCCACGTGGGCGTTCTCCCCGTCCATCACCGGAAGGGAGGCGTAGCCGGGGTAGACCGTCCCCACATAGGCGGGGTCCGGGCTGTAGCGGATGATCCCCTCCCGGTCGGCCACCACGATGGCGTCGATGTCCTGCACCCGGGAGATGGTGCTGTCCAGATAGGCGGTGAGGGTCTCGTTCCCGCTCTGGCCGGTGAGCACCTCGGCCACCTGGGGGGACTGGGCCAGCACCTGGGCGGAGTTCATCAGATTCCGGTCCAGATTGCTGTACTCCATATGCAGGGAGTACAGCAAGGTGGTGGTCATCCCCAACAGGGCGGTACTCAGCACCAGAAACAGGCTGAAGGCGCGGATGCGCTGGCTGATGGAACGCGTTACGGGCTTTTTCATGGAAGCCTCCCTCTTGTGCGGCCGGCGGCGGGCGCGGCCGGGCTTGTCTCTCTCCCTTCTGTACAATTTATATTATAAAGAAAGGATATAGAACTGTCAAACTGACGCAAGGATTTTATAAACATTTTTGCGCCCCCGCTTTTTTTACTTTCAAAAGGCTGTACAAACCGGCGGCAGGTGAGTAAGATAGGCCCGAAATCATCCCCGGGAGGAGGGAGCGCCTTTGGACGCGATCAAAGAGGAATTGACGGCGCAGCTGGAAAACCCCACAGCCTTTACCATCCCGGTCCTGGGCGGCATCCCCGTGTCCCAGTCGGTGGTGGTGTCCTGGATCATCATAGCCGCCCTCACCCTGGCGGCCATCCTGCTCACCCGGAACCTGAAGCCGGTCCCCGGGCGGCGGCAACTGGTGCTGGAGCTGTTTGTGGGCTTCCTCAACAGCTTCACCCGGGACATCGTCGGTAAGGAGTGGCGGCGCTTCGCCCCCTGGCTGGGGACGGTGGCCCTGTACATCGCCTGCGCCAACCTGGCCGGCCTGCTGGGGCTGGTGCCCCCCACCAAGAATCTGAATGTGACGGCCGCCCTGGGGCTGAGCAGCATGGTGGTCATCTACACCGCCGCCTTCCGGGTCCACGGGCTCCGGGGGGGATTTGGGCAGTTCCTCAAGCCGTCGCCGGTGATGCTGCCCATCAACATCATGGAGATCGCCATCCGTCCCCTGTCCCTGTGCATGCGGCTGTTCGGCAACGTGCTGGCCGCCTTTATCGTCATGGAGCTGGTGAAGATGGTGGTCCCGGTGGTGGTCCCGGTGGCCTTCAGCCTGTACTTCGACATCTTTGACGGCATCATCCAGACCATCGTATTCGTGTTTCTCACCACCATTTTCATTGGAGAGGCCCTGGAGGAAGACTAGTCCGGGGCCAGTCAAATCAAACTGAACGATATTGGGAGGAGATCATCATGACAACCACAATCGCAGCCGCTATCGCCATCGTCACCAGCACGCTGGCCGGCGTGGGCATCGCCTTCGCCACCGCCAAGGCCTCTGAGTCCATCGCCCGGCAGCCCGAGGCCGCCGGCCAGATCCGCAGCACCATGCTCATCGGCTGCGCCCTGGCCGAGGCCACCGCCATCTACGCCTTCATCACCGCCCTGGCCATTTTGATCCTGGGCTGAGGGACGAAGCACTGGAAAGGAGGCGCGCGCCATGCTGAATCTGGACCCCTGGACCATCTTGTGGACCGGGATCAATCTGGTCGTGCTCTATCTGCTCATGCGGCGCTTTCTCTTCAAGCCGGTAAACGCCGTCATGGAGCAGCGGGCGCAGGCCATTCAGGAGAGCCTCTCCCAGGCGGAGGAGGCCAAGCAGCAGGCCCAGGCCCTGCGGGAGGAGAACGAGGCCAAGCTGGCCCAGGTCCGGGGCCAGGCCGACCAGATCGTCTCCCAGGCCAAGCAGCAGGGGCAGCGGGAGTATGACCGGATCATCTCCTCCGCCCAGGCGGACGCCCAGGCCATCCGCTCCGACGCCCAGGTCCAGCTGGAGGCCCAGCGCCGCCAGATGCTCCAGGAGGCACAGCAGCAGGTGGCCGCCCTGGCCCTGCTGGCGGCCGCCAAGGTGTCCGGCCGGTCCATGGACGCCCAGGACGACCGGGACCTGGTGGAGGACTTTCTGCGGGAGGCGGGTGATCTCTGATGGGTGAACTGGCCGACCGCTATGCCCGGGCCTTTCTGGAGGCCGGGGGCGACCAGGCCCAGCTGGCCCGCAGCGCCCTGGCTCTGGAGGGGGAGGCAGCGCTGTGGGAGGCCCTCACCAGCCCCGCCGTGGAGCCGGAGGAGAAGCGCCGGGTCCTCTCCCGCCTGCCGGAGCTGGCCCCGCCGGGGCCGGTGAGCCGCCTGTTCGGCCTGATGGCGGAGCGGGGGCGGCTCCCCCTGCTGCCCCAGGTGG
>CASEKM010000150.1 GCA_949288405.1 uncultured bacterium
CGGTCTGGGATCAGCTGCGGGGGAAATAGGACTGCTCTGTATCCGCGTAGGGGAGAGGCCACCCTGGGGTGTGCCCCTCCCGACCCCCTTGTGAAAGGGGGCTGTCGCCGCCGTCAGGCGGTGACCGGGGGATTCCGTTTCGCGCCTAAGTAGGGGCGCACAGTGTGCGCCCGCGGGCCGGTCTGGGGCCGGCCCTTACGGCGAACCAGGGACGGTTTCGGTTTTGCCGTAGGGGCGGGTCCAAGACCCGCCCGCCGATCCCCTGAGCCAAACTTGAGCCCCGCCCACTCCAAAAGGCGCGATTTTATCAGGAGGACAAATACCCAAAGGTTACTGGAGCTTTAGCGGCAGCGGTAATAGACAGGAAACCAATCAGCTGAACCACCCGCGCCTTTGCGATGACAAACCAGCCCACCTAATTGGCGGCCCCCGTAAACGGGGGTCCAGGGGGCCGTGAATATGGGCACGGAGTGCCCATCTGAGCGGCCCCTTGGCGATTCTTTGGTGACTTTCTCATCGCTGAGAAAGTCACTCGCCGCCAGGGCGGCGAAACGCCCCGCCCCGCAGGGCGAAACCCCTGCAAGCCCCGCCCCGCAGGGCGAAACCCCTGCAATACCTCACCAAGCGGCAATGGCCCCGTCACACCTGGGCTCGGTGCCGCCGATATACAGCCCGTTCTCCGTTTTCCAGATAATCTGCCCCCGGCCCATGTGCAGGTTGGAGTTGACGATCTCCACCTGGTGTCCCCGGCGGGAGAGCTCCTGGGCGATGTGGGTGGGCACCTCCCGCTCCAGCTGGACGTGTTTCCCGCCGGTCCACTGGAACCGGGGGGCGTCCAGGGCGGCCTGGGGATTCAGATGGTAGTCGATGGTGTTCACCGCCACCAGCACGTGGCCCTGGGGCTGCATGAAGGCCCCCATGACCCCGAAGGGCCCCACCGCCTCCCCGTCCTTCATCAGGAAACCGGGGATGATGGTGTGGTAGGACCGCTTGCCCCCGGCCAGGCAGTTGTCGCTCTCCTGGTCCAGGGAGAAATTGGCCCCCCGGTTCTGCAGGGAGATGCCGGTCCCGGGGACGGCCACCCCGGCCCCGAAGGTGGTGTAGTTGCTCTGGATGAAGGAGACCATGTTTCCCTCCGGGTCGGCGGTACACAGGTAGATGGTCCCGCCGCAGGAGGGGTCCCCCGCCTCCGGCAGAAGGGCCCTCTCCCCGATGAGGGCGCGCCGCCGGGCGGCGTAGTCCTCGGAGAGCATGTCCTCTACTTTGGTTTTCATGTACCGGGGGTCGGCCACATAGGTCTTGGTGTCCGCGAAGGCCAGCTTGATGGCCTCGATAATTTTATGGTAGGTGTCCGCCCGCTCCCGCTCCGGGGACAGGTCCAGGCCCTTGAGGATGTTCAGAGCCATCAGGACGGTGATGCCGTGGCCGTTGGGGGGAATCTCACAGACGGTATAGCCCCTGTAGTCCACCGAGATGGGTTCCACCCACATGGGGCGGTAGGAGGCAAAGTCCTCCTCTGAGAAGTAGCCCCCGGTCTCCCGGCTGAAGGCGACGATCTTCTCCATGAGGGGGCCCCGGTAGTAGCTCTCGCAGTTTGTGGCCGCCAGCTCCTCCAGGGTCTGGGCGTACTCCTCCCAGTGGAAGAGGTCCCCCGCCCGGTAGGGCTCTCCGTTCTTGGTGAACTTCTCCCACCAGTAGGCGTGGGGGGCGGGGTTTTCCGCCATGGCCCGCCCGATGCGGCGGGAGTCCTCCGCCCACATGGGCTCCAGGTTGACGGCCACGGGCACCCCATCCCGGGCGCTCCGGATGGCGGGGGCGAACAGCTCCGGGAGGGGTTTTGTTCCGAACCGGCGGTTCAGTTCCGCCCACCCCGCCGGGGCCCCGGGCACCAGGGTGGGGATCCACCCGGCCTTTGGCATTTCAGAAAAACCCAGGGCGCGCACCTGCTCCCCGCTGAGGGCGGCGGGGGCGGTGCCGCTGGCGTTGAGGCCGTAGAGCTTTTTCTCCCCCTCTATCCACACCAGGGCAAAGCAGTCGCTGCCCAGGCCGTTGCTGGTGGGCTCCAGCAGGGGCATGGCGGCGGCCATAGCCACCGCCGCGTCCACCGCGTTGCCCCCCGCCTTCATCACGTCCAGGCCGATCTGGGCCCCCTGGGGGATGGAGGTGCAGGCCATGGCCTTGCGGGCGTACACCGCGTTCCGGCGGGAGAGGTAGGGGTAGTTTCTAGGATCAAATTCCGGCATTTTTCCGCCCCCCTCAGCCCGCCTGGTTGCTCTTTCCGGTCCACTGGTCCGCCCGGATGGCAAACACCGCCGTGCGCTCCAGGGAGGCGTCGGGCATGTCCCAGCCGTCCCGCCCGGTCATGTGCTTCATGATGGCGTTCAGGGCGGTGCGCTTCTCCTCCCGGCCGGTCAGCTCTCGGATGGGGCCGGAGCCCATGATGCTCTGATAGGTGTAGCTGTGGCCGCAGGCGGTGTCCGCCGTGCGCAGGGCGTGACGGCCGTCCATCTCAAAGGCCACGGTCCCCCCGGCCCGGAAAGCGGCCACCTTCCGCCCCTCCTGGGCGGAGTGGATGTACAGGGTCAGCCGGTCCCCCTCCAGGTGAAAGCCGTAGTTCATGGGGACCACGAACATCCCCTCTCCGTCCTGGGCCCCGATATGTACCGCGTGGCACGCCTTCAAAATTTCCTCCAGCTGCTTCCGGTCCGTCACTTCCCGGTCTGCTCTCCGCATGGCCGATCCCTCCTTAAAATTTATGGATTCCTCCAGGGCCGCCTGTTCCAGGGCCTGGACAAATGCCTCTTTTCCCAGGCAGTACCCGTCAATGTCATAGGGGAACTGCCGGGCCAGCGCCCGCTTCAGGCGGGCGTACTCCTCCCGGGCCTCCCGGTGGGCCCGGAGGTAGTCCCGCACCGCCAGATGGCGGGTGATATTGGCCCGGTCCGTCCGGGCGAAGATGTGGAGCTGGTGGGTCCGCTCGTCCCCGCCCTTCCGCAGATAGCGGCGACCCGGGATGCCGAACTCCCCCAGGTACTCATACCCCATCGCCTCAAAGGCCCGGGCGGCCCGGTCCACCGCCTTCAGGTCCTCCACCACCGGCAGGATGTCCAGAATGGGCTTGGCGGCCAGGCCGGGGACGGCGGTGCTCCCGATGTGGTAAATGGCGGTGCAGTTGTCCCCCAGCACGGCCCGGATCCGGGCCGCCTCGGCCTGAAACTGTCGGGGCCAGTCCGGGTCATAGTCCACTACGGTGATGTGCTGGGGCATGGCCGCCGCCTCCTGACAAATGTGGTGTGCGCTCTCAGAGCAGAGAGGCAAAATGGCGGAACACCGCCAAGGGGTCCACGGTGCCCTCCACCGGCTTGTCCACCAGCAGCTCCGGGTGCCACTGAAGGCCGAAGATGGGCCGGGTCCGGTGGCAGATGCCCTCGATGACGCACCGGTGGGTGCCCTCCGTCAGGGTGCCCGCCTGGGCCTGGGCCACCAGTTCTTCCTGGGTTTCCCGGGAAATGGAGCCATCGAACCACAGCTGGGCGATCCCGAACTCCGGGGCCAGGCGGCGCAGGGCCTGGTGGTGCTTGGTGTTCACAGGGGCGTGGGCCCCGTACAGGTCATAGGCGAAGGTGCCCGGGATACAGGCGGTGTCGTGGACCACCTCCCGGTCCTGGTGGAAGCGGTGGATCTCCCCTGTCTCCAGGTCCTGGATCAGGCTGCCCCCGAAGTACACGTTGATCACCTGACAGCCCCGGCAAATGCCCAGCACGGGGAGGTTTTGCTCCACCGCCCGCTCCAGGAGGGCGAACTGCTTCCGGTCCAGCTCCGGGGTGACCTCCAGGCTGCCTGCCAGGGGCTCCCCGTACCGGGTGGGGTCCACGTCGGGTACGCCTCCGGGGAGGATCAGGCCGGAGCAACCCTCCAGGTCCTCCGCCTCCATAGACTGGACGGCCTCCAGCCCCAGGGCCTCCAGGGCCAGCACACAGCCGGAGTAGATGTGGTGGGGGTCGGGCCCCGTTCCGGCGATCAAAACACGTTTCATATAAAATCCCCCTTACAGGTCCAACTCCAGCAGCACCGGGCAGTGGTCACTGCCCTCTACGGTAGTCAAGATCTCCGCCCGCTTGATTTTGTCCTGGAGGCGGTCGGAGACGATGAAGTAGTCGATGCGCCACCCCGCGTTGTTCTTCCGGGCGTTGAAGCGGTAGGACCACCAGGAGTACACCCCCGTCACGTCCGGGTACAGGAAGCGGAAGGAGTCGGTGAAGCCGGAGGACAGGAGGGCGGTCATCTTCTCCCGCTCCTGGTCGGTGAAGCCGGCGTTGTTCCGGTTGGTCTTGGGATTTTTCAGGTCGATCTCCCGGTGGGCCACGTTCAGGTCCCCGCAGTAGATTACCGGCTTGTGCCGGTCCAGGGACATGAGGTACTCCCGCAGGTCGTCCTCCCACTCCATGCGGTAGTCCAGCCGCTTCAGGCCGTCCTGGGAGTTGGGGGTGTAGCAGCACACCAGGTAGAAGCTCTCATACTCCAGGGTGATGAGCCGCCCCTCGTGGTCGTGCTGGTCCTTGTCCATGCCGTAGGCCACGGCCAGGGGCTTGTGGGGGGTGAAGACGGCGGTGCCCGAGTAGCCCTTCTTCTCGGCGGAGTTCCAGAACTCCAAAATGCCCTCCCCCAGGTCCACGTCGGCCTGGCCCTGCTCCATCTTGGTCTCCTGCAAGCAGCAGAAGTCGGGCTTCTCCCCCTGGTAGAAGTCCAGAAACCCCTTCTTCAGACAGGCCCGCAGGCCGTTTACGTTCCAGGATATGAATTTCATGTCCAGTTCCTCCAAAGGATGGGATGATGTTTTATTATAAAGGAGTTGGAGGCAGTTGGCAAGGGCGGGGTGCTCTTCCCGCCAGAGGGAATTTAGCCGCATACGGCACCGGACGGCCCAGCAGGGCCCACCATACATGGCGGCCGCGCGGGGACGAAAAACGGACGATGGCCCAGTTTTGCCGTAGGAGCCGGACACCAGCCGGCCCGCGGGAAACGGAACGTTCATATAACCAGGACCGTTCCCCTCATCCGCCTCGCATACGCTCGGCACCTTCCCCTTTAGGGGAAGGCTTGTGAGCAACCAAAGGCCGCCCCTGTTTTTACGGGGATTTGCCG
>CASEKM010000151.1 GCA_949288405.1 uncultured bacterium
GAGCAGATGAAGATGTTCCTCACCCGCCTGGGCTTCGGGTCGAAAATCGTCATCACCGGCGACATCACCCAGATCGACCTGCCCGCCGACAAGGTCTCCGGCCTGCGGGAGGCCATGCGGGTGCTCAAGGGCGTGGAGGACATCGCCATCATGCGCCTCACCGAGTCCGACGTGGTGCGCCACGCCCTGGTCCAGCGGATCATCAAGGCCTATGAGGTAGACGAGGAGCGCAGAAGCAAAAAGAAGCCCTCTTAACAGCAAAACGGGAGCAGTTCCCGCCCCCCGGCGGCAAGCTGCTCCCGTTTTCATTTTCCCTCCGCCCCCGGCGCGGGCGGCCCGGTCACAGCCGCAGGCCCCGGTACCGGTTCAGACAGGCGAAAATCTCCTGCCGGCGGGGCCGGGCCAGGAAGGGAACGCCGGACCGGCTTTCGCACAGGGCCTCCAGCCCCCGCTCCTCCAGCACCGCCTCCAGCCGGTCCACCGCCTGGCCCACCGTGCGGCGGCCGTCCAGCAGATGCCGCTGGAGGTAGAGCAGGCAGTATCCCAGCGCGGCCGTCTGCTCCCCGTCGGCCAGCTGCTCCAGATACCGCAGGTCGACGGTCTCCCGGTTCAGGGACACCCCATCCCGCCCCATGGCCTTGAGCTTGACCCGCTCCCCCTCCCCCAGCCCGTGGGTCGGCTGGGGCCGCCGGTCAAAGCCGGGCTCCGCCGCCGGCTCCAGGGGGGCGGCGGGCAGGGGGAAGGCCTGGGCCTCCCGCTTGGCCAGGGCGGTGATGTCCCGGGGCTCATACCGGTCCATCTGGATGATGCGGTCCGCCACATGGAAGTAGGCCCCGGAGCTGCCGGCCACCAGGACGGTGGAGACGCCGTACCGTTCGTACAGCTCCCGCACCCGGTCCAGGAAGGGGGTGATGGGCTCCATGTCCCGCTGGATCACCCGCTGCATCAGGGCATCCCGGACCATGAAGTTGGTAGCGCTGGTATCCTCGTCGATCAGCAGCAGAGAGGTCCCCGCCTCCATGCTCTCCACCACATTGGCCGCCTGGGAGGTGCTCCCGCTGGCGTCCTCGCTGACAAAGGCGGAGGTATCCCTCCCGTTGGGCAGGTCGTGGATGAACATGGAGATGTCCGTGCGCCGGATGCTCCGGCCGTCCTCCGCCCGGATCTTCACGGCGGAGCTGTCGGCGATCACATACTCCCGCCCATCCCCGGCGATGTGGTTGTAGACCCCCACCTCCAGCGCCTTCAGCAGGGTGGACTTGCCGTGGTAGCCGCCCCCCACGATCAGGGTGATCCCCTTTGGGATCCCCATGCCGGTGATCTTCCCCCGGTGGGGCAGGTCCAGGGTCACCGCCAGCTCCCGGGGCGAGCGGAAGGGCACCGCCCCCTCCATGGGCTTCTGGGACACCCCGGAGGCCCGGGGGAGGATGCTCCCGTCGGCCACAAAGGCGCACAGGCCCAGCTTGGGCAGGGCCTCCCGGATGGCCTGCTGGTCCTCCGCCAGGTCGGCCACCGCCTGCAGCCGTCCGGCGTCCAGATTGCGCCAGAGCAGCGAGGCGGCGACGCACTGGGGCAGATAATCCAGCAGGATCTTTCCCAGCTCCCGGGCGTTGATGGTCCGCCCGTCGGCGGGAAAGCCCACCTCCAGGCGCAGCAGCAGGTCCCCGCTGCCCTCGTCCAGGCGGCAGGCGGTGCGCTCCAGCACCTCCTGGCCGCAGCGGCTCACGGCGATCAGGCCGCTCTGTCCCGAGCCTCTGGCCTGGAAGGAGAAGCGGGCGGCCTGTCTGCCAAACCGGCGGGTCAGCTCGTCCTGGAGGGCCAGGCGCTGGCAGGGCAGCCGGTACAATTCCCTGGGAAACCCGGCCCGGCCGCCGCTCACATGGATGCTCAGCCTGGAGGGGGCGGCAAAGGGGTCACCCTGGACATGGTCGATGGACAGCACATAGTCGGGGAACTGATAGCTCCCCCGGGTGTCCCGATAGGCGGGGTACCCCCGCCGGTCCAGCCGTTCCAAAAGTTTTTTCAGATCCATCCACGTCTGCATCGCCGCGCTCCTCCTGTGCTGCAAGTCTCTTTTTTCCTCTGCCCGCAGCTGCGGGCATGATTTAGTATACCAGATTCCGCCGCCGCTGAAAAGAATTTGTCCGCTCCCCTTGACTCTGCCGCCGCGTCAACTGATACACTGTGTCCTGAGGAGGGATCTTTATGGAATATTCCATTCAGGAGCTGTCGCGCCTGTCCGGAGCGACCACCCGCGCCCTGCGCTGGTACGACCACATCGGCCTGCTGAAGCCCAGCCGGGTGGCGGAGAGCGGCTACCGCTACTACGGCCCGGCGGAGGTGGACCGGCTCCAGGACATCCTGTTCTACCGGGCCCTCGGGGTGGAGCTGGCCCAGATCAAGGAGTGTCTGGACGACCCCTCCTTTGACCGGACGGCCGCCCTGCGCAGCCACCTGGCCGCTCTGGAGGCGGAGCGGGCGCGGCTGGACGCCCTGATCCGATCGGTCAGGGACACCATCCGATGCGAAGAAAGGGAGGAAATTATGAGCGACGAGCAGAAATTTGAGGCGCTGAAACAGCAGGTCCTGACCCGGCACGAGGCGATCTACGGCAAAGAGGCCCGGGAGAAGTACGGGGATGACATGGTGGACGCCGCCCAGAGTGCCATCCGGGACCTGACGGCGGAGCAGTACCGGGCGTGGACCCAGCTGGGCCAGGAGATCCAGGAGCGCCTGGAGGCCGCTGTCCGGGCCGGGCTCTCCCCGGAGGGGGAGGAGGGCGAAACCATCACCGCCCTCCACCGCCGCTGGCTCACCGTCACGGGGAACCGGTATGACCCGGCCAAGCACCGGGGGATCGCGGAGCTCTATGTGGAGGACCCGCGGTTTACGGCCTATTATGACAAGACGGTGCCCGGCTGCGCCCGCTTCCTGCGGGACGCGGTGGTCCGCTGGGCCAGGGGTTAGGAGGCAGAGACAGCCTGGGCGCAGCGCCCAGGCTGTCTTTTTTCTAAAGCTCCCACTTCTCTCCGGAGGGAGGGGCCTCTCACCCCTGAAGCTGCCAGCCGAAGTCGTTGTGGTAGATCATCTGCCGGGTCATGCCGCCGTCAATGCAGATATTCTCCCCGGTGATAAAGCCCGCCTTGTCCGAACAGAGGTAGAGCACCATGTTGGCGATGTCCAGCGGATTTCCCACCCGGCCGGCGGGCTGCTGGACGGCGTCCGGCCCCTCATAGACGGCAAAGCCGGTGTCGATCCAGCCGGGGGAGACGGAGTTCACCCGCACCTTTCCCGCCAGGCTCACCGCCAGGGCGTGGGTCAGGGCGGCGATGCCCCCCTTGGCCGCCGTATAGCTCTCGGTCTGGGGCTGGCTCATCCGGTCCCGGGAGGAGGAGATGTTCACAATGGCCCCGCCGGGGGCAAAGTGGGGGGCAAACAGCTTGGCCAGGTAAAATGGGGCGGTCACCCCCACCCGCAGGGCATAGTTGAACTCCTCATAGGTGCAGGCGCCGATGCCCTTCATCAGGGGCGGGGCGTTGTTCACCAAAAAATCCACATGGCCGAAGTCGGCGGTGACTTTCCGGGCGAAGTCCTCCAGGACCGCCTGCTGGGACAGGTCGCCCACATAGTAGTCGTTGGGCAGCAGGTCGATGACGCACACCCGGGCCCCCGCTTTTCGGAACTCCTCTGCGATCACCCGGCCGATCCCCCTGGCCCCGCCGGTGACCACGGCAATTTTGTTTTCAAACATACCGCGCCCTCCTCAGTCTGCGTCCTCGTCCAGGGCCTCCACCAGAAAGCTCACCGGGCGGAAGCCGTCGTTGCAGGAGAGCATGGCGGACCTGGGATCTTTCATCCAGCCGTCATAGAAGTCCCCGCCCCCGTGGCTCAGGGCCAGCACAAAGGGGGAGAGGGTGTCCCAGGCGCTCTGACAGAAGCCCTCCGGCTTCTCCCAGCCGTTGGCGACAAAGACCTGCCCCTCCTCCATGTCACAGGCGTGGGAGATGGGGTTCTCATATTGGGCCATCAGGTCCTGGTACCGGGTGATGCGCATGACGGTGATCCTGCACTTTTTCATCGAAGGCTCCCCTCCCAAAGGTCGATCCTGCGCCGGGCGACGCCCGGCCTGTTACCGGTAGTATAGCACAGAAGGAAAGAGAACGCCATACCGGCCGGCCTGGGCACTCCGGCCGCTGCGGGAGGGCGGTCACCCGTCCTCCCGCAGCGCTCTGCGCAGGTCGTCCCAATACCGCCTCTGCTGCCGCTTCAAATAGCCGGGGACAAAGGGGCGCATCCACCAGCGCTTGGCGGTGACGGTCTCGGTGCAATGGAGCCGGGCGCCGCCCTCCGCCGCCTGGAAGATCCCCTCCCAGGAGCCGGACATGTTGCCGTTCTCCATGGTGAAGGCCCAGCGGCGGAGAGGCTCCCATGCTGTGACGGTAAAATTCGTGGCGTAACCGCTTTGGGTGTGCTCCACAAAGTGGGTTTTGTCCAGCACCTCCACCCGGGCCAGGTCACTGCGCCAGGCGGTGTTGGAAAGGTCGGTCACCACCTGCCACACCCGCTCCACCGGGCAGGGGAAGTGTGGACGGTTACTTTGGAAGTTGCCATTTTGACGCCTCCTTTAATACCACAGCACCTGTTCCTCCCGGAACACCGTTTTCCCCCTGGGCGTAGGGAGCATAGCGGGTTTCGTTGCGGCCAAGCTTCTGCGAAAAGCAGCTCTGCCCCGCCTTGTTCATCCGTTGCCCGCCCTGCGGTACTGCATCTCCCGTACCGGCATTCCGCCAATCTCATCATCTATGTAGCTTCCGCTGGGACGGAACCCCATGCGCTCATAGAAGGCCCTGGCTCGCCGATTTCCCTCCAGCACCCACAAAAAGAGGTCCTGGTAGCCCATGGCCTCCAACTGTTCCACTAAAGCGGAAAACAGCAGCCTCCCGTAGCCTTTTCCCCAGTATTCCGGCAAAAGATAGAGGGAAACGATCTCTCCCCAGCCCGATAATTCCGGAAACCGGCTGGCACAGCAGCTGGCGGTGCCAACGATTTTTTCTCCATCCAGCAGGAGCAGAGACTCCTGACCTGCCTGTTCCAGATAGGGGACCCATTTCCCTGTCGGGATGGCATCCAGATAGGTCTGGGGCAGCAGCCCGCGATACGCCCCGCGCCAACTCTCCTCATATACCCGGCTGACGGCAAAGAGATCGTCGCCGTTACGAAGTTTTCTGATTTCCATGGTAGTTTCTCCTCACTCTGTTCGCCTGATGGGCTGCCGGATGACGGTCTTCAGCTTCTCCGGCTTGGTCCGCCGCACGTCGCTCAGATAGATCTCATGGTGGAACCGGCCCTGGCTGAAATCCAGCTCACAGCCCTGTGCCCGGGCGTATTCCTCCATGGCCGCCACGGTGGCGGGCTCATCATCATAGGGGCCGATGTGCATGCACTGGACGCACAGCCCCTCCTCCCAGGGG
>CASEKM010000152.1 GCA_949288405.1 uncultured bacterium
TTGTCTGCCAGAGAGCCGTGGCACATGTCCATCTGATGGTGCGCCTTGGGGTGGAACATGGGAAGAACTCATCCTTTCTGCACAGGGCGGGACAGGCCCGCCCTTAACACAATTTTTACATCAAAAGAGCATACACTAAGATACATCAAGCGCCCCCATTCCGCAACCGGAAAAACGCTGAAAAACTCATGTGAAATAGGGGCGGTTTGCACAAAAATCCCCTGAACGGGCCCTTCCTGTGACACCGTTCAGGGGAAAAGCGGATTTCCGCGTTTTGTCTCCGCCCGTCCTTATGCCGTCGCCTGGGTCGTGTTGGACTGGGCGATCACCAGGGTATCCCCCGTCTGCAGCGTGGTGCCGCCGCTGGGGATAATGGTCTCGTTCCCCCGCTTGATCATGACGATCAGGGCGTTGGACCGGGTGGGGATCTGCCGCAGGGAGCACCCCCTCCACTTGTGCCCCTTTTCAATGACGATCTCCTGGAGGGACAGGTTCTCCCGGTCCTCGAAGGCCCGGGCGGCCAGCACCAGCAGGTCCCCGGGGAGGAGGACGGTGCTGCCGTTGGGGACGATGGTCTCCTCCCTCCGGGCCACCATCACCACCAGCAGGTCGGAGGGGATGGGCAGCTCTTTCAGGGACTTGCCGCTCCAGGGGTGGTTTTTGTCCACGTGGACCTTGATGAAGTCGATGTCGCTCTCCTCCTGGTAGTCGTTGAAGGTCTTGCTCACGTCGGCGGTCTGGTCGATCATGGACAGCTTGGCGGACACCCGGGGCAGGAGGGTGCCCTGGAAGGAGATGGACAGGAGCACGATGCAGAACACCAGGTTAAAGAGGTTGTAGCGCATCTCCACCCCCTCCAGCACCGCCATGATGGCGAACACGATGGAGGCCACGCCCCGCAGGCCCGCCCAGGACACCACCCCCACCTGTCCCAGGGTGGGGCGGAAGGGGAGCATCAGCAGGGCCACGGCTGCCGGCCGGGCGGCAAAGGTGAGGAACACCATGACGGCCAGGGCGGGCAGCAGCACCGCGGGCAGCTCCATGGGAGTGACCAGCAGGCCCAGCAGGAAGAAGATGAGCACCTGGGCCACGTCGGTGACCACGTCGAAGAAGTGGACCATGTTCCGCTTCTGGGGCAGCTTGGTGCTGCCCATGTAAATGCCGCACAGATAGGCGCTGAGATAGCCGTTGCCCCCAAAGGCGGAGGGCAGGGCGTAGGACAGGATGACCGCTGCAAAGACAAAGATGGTCTGGCTCTGCTCCGAGGGGAACATCCCCCGGCGCAGGCACCAGATGGCCACCTTGCCCAGCAGCAGCCCGCCCGCGATGCCGATGGCAATCTGCTGGAGGAGGAGCAGGGGGATGAAGACGCTCTCGCCCCCCATGATGCCCACCGCCACGGTGGTGAGCATATAGGAGATGGGGTCGTTGGAGCCCGACTCGATCTCCAGCAGGGAGTCGGTGTGGTACTTCAGGGCCAGCTTCTTGGACCGCAGGATGTTGAACACCGAGGCGGCGTCGGTGGAGGAGATCACCGAGCCGATCAGGAAGCTCTCCATCCAGGGCAGGGAGAGGGCGTAGTGGGCGAATACCGCCACCAGCCCCGCGGTCCCCGCCACCCCCAGGGTGGACAGGATGACCGACTGGACCACCACCGGTCTGGCGGCCTTCAGATTGGTGCCGAAGCCGCCGTAGAACATAATAAAAATCAGACTGACGGAACAGATCACATTGGCGGCGTTATAGTCGTTGAATGGGATGCGCAGCAGGCCATCTTCTCCAAAAAACATACCCAACGCAATAAAAATCAGCAGGGACGGAACGGCCAGCCGGTCCAAAAACCGCCCCATGAGCGTACACAGCAGGATCACGCACCCCGTCAACAACAAAACCCCCGTCATTCAGTGACCTCCTTTTTTTGCAGGCGGCACAGCGCCGCCAATATCATAACTTTTTTGCTATTTAACCGATAGCTATGTATCTATTATAGCATACTTTTTTCCAATTTTCCTTCCAAACAGAGAGAAAAGAGATAAATATTTTGTAAAGAAATCAGAACATAAAAAAGATCCCGGAGAACAGAGCTGTCTCCGGGATCAGAGAGAAAACAGAAGTGGTCAAAACTTTTCCAGCCGTTCCAGATCCAGGATGAACACAGTCACCCCGCCGAACTCCATATTCATGGGAATGGAGGGCATGGCCGCGGCGTACTGTCCGGCGGCGGGCATGGACACGCTGGAGTACACCGTCTGCTTCCGCTTGCCGGCGCAGCGCTTGAGAATGTCGATGGCCTCCGAAAGGCGGGACTCCTCCACGCCCAGCATGATGGTGATGTTCTTCTTTTTCCAGAACCCGCCGGTGGAGCTGAGCATGGTGACGAAAAATCCGTTCTGGTTCAGCTCGCTCACCGTGGAGTCGTAGTCGTCCTCCTGCACCACGGCCAGGATCAGCTTGTTGTGTACGTTGGCAGTTTCCATGGG
Organism: uncultured bacterium; assembly: GCA_949288405.1. GTDB lineage: Bacteria > Bacillota > Clostridia > Oscillospirales > Oscillospiraceae > Lawsonibacter. The sequence goes on from CASEKM010000152.1 coordinate 2,481, forward strand.
ATCAGCCTCCTTATATGATCGGTGCGGCCGCCGGGACCGCCGGTTTGTTCCCCTCTATCATACACCATTTTGCGGAAAAAGGGAAGGGAAAAAACACGGCGGCGGTTCCGGGAGGAGACCGCCGCCGGGCGCGTTACTTCTTCTCCGGGTTCCGGTCCTCCTCGGGGGCCTGCGCCTGGGTCCCGAAGTAGAAGGCGATGACCACCGAGAAGATGGTGATGAAGTCCCGGGCGTTCACCTGTCCGGTGGCCGCCAGATAGACAAACAGCCCGGTGAGCGCCAGGGTGACCAGACTTTTGATGCACAGGAGGTTATAGATCCTCCGCCGGATCAGGGGGTCCAAATCCATCAGCTCCTTCCCTGACATTCTATGCGCCGGGGGAGGAAAGTTTTTCTTGACCTGGAGCAGGCTCCAGGAGTTAGGATAGAGAAAAGACGTGGAGACAGAGGAGGACACAGCCATGACCATTGCGGAAGTGAGCCGGAAATATGACATCTCCCCCGATACCCTGCGCTACTATGAGCGCATCGGCTTGATCCCCCCGGTGCCCCGGAGCAAGGGGGGCATCCGGGACTATGACCAGGAGTCCTGCGGCTGGGTGGAGCTGATGAAGTGCATGCGCCGGGCGGGGGTGCAGATCGAGGCGCTGATCCAGTATGTGGCCCTCTTCCGCCAGGGGGAGGACACGGCGGACGCCCGAAAGGCCATCCTGGTGGAGCAGCGGGAGCAGCTGCTGGAGCGCATGGCGGACATGCAGGCCACCCTGGACCGGCTCAACGAGAAGATCGACCACTACGACCTGTGCCTGGAGGCGGAGCGGAAGCTGCGCAAGCCGTGAGCCGCCGGGCGCCCGCCTGGGGAAAGTGTGAAAATTCTTTGAAAAATCCCGCCTCCGCCTGTACCGGGCGGAGTTTTTTTGCTATGATAGAGGGAACAGATCCAATCCCACAGAGGAGACCCCTATGAAGCACCCGGAAATTCTTAAAAAATTGACCCTGGAACAAAAGACCGCCCTGCTCTCCGGCCGGGACGTGTGGTCCACCTGCGCCTTTCCCCAGGCGGGGGTGCCCTCCATGGTGATGTCCGACGGGCCCCACGGCCTGCGGCGGCAGCTGGGCCGGGGGGATCACCTGGGCCAGCGGCCCAGCCAGCCCGCTACTTGTTTCCCCACCGCCGCCTGTCTGGCGGGGAGCTGGGACCCGGCGCTGCTGGAGGAGGTGGGCCGGGCCCTGGGGGAGGAGGCCGTCGCCCAGGGGGTGCACATGCTCCTGGGGCCGGGGCTGAATTTAAAGCGCAGCCCCCTGGGGGGCCGGAACTTTGAGTATTTCTCTGAGGACCCCTACCTCTCCGGTAAGCTGGCCGCCGCCATGGTCCGGGGCATCCAGGCCCAGGGGGTGGCCGCCTGCGTCAAGCACTTCGCCGCCAACAGTCAGGAGCTGCTGCGGATGACCTGTGACAGCGTGGTGGACGAGCGCACGTTAAGGGAGCTGTACCTCACCGGCTTTGAGATCGCGGTGAAGGAGGGGCGCCCCCTGGGGGTCATGTCCTCCTACAACCGGGTCAACGGCCTCTACGCCAATGAAAATCCCCACCTGCTCACCGAAATTCTCCGGGAGGAGTGGGGCTTTACGGGGATCGTCGTCACCGACTGGGGGGCCTGCAGCAGCCAGGTGGACGGCCTGCTGGCGGGGAGCAACCTGGAGATGCCCGGCACCCAGGGGGACAGCGACCGGGAGGTGCTCTCTGCCCTGGACCGGGGGGAACTCACCGAGGGAGTGATCGACCGGCGGGCGGACGAGCTGCTGGACGTGGTGCTGACCACCAGCAGGGCCGCCCAAACCGCCCCGACGCACTTTGACGAGGCGGCCCACCACGCCCTGGCCCGCCGGGCGGCGGCGGAGAGCGCCGTGCTGCTGAAAAACGAGGGCGGTCTCCTCCCCCTGGCCCCCGGGACCAAAATCGCGGTGCTGGGGGACCTGGCCCTGGAGCCCCGGTACCAGGGGGCGGGGTCCTCTCTGGTGCGGCCCACCCGCCTGGAAAAGCCCCTGGACTGTCTGCGG
>CASEKM010000153.1 GCA_949288405.1 uncultured bacterium
CAGGACGGCCTGACCTACACCGACGAGGAGCTGGAGAGCTACTACGGCGAGCACGCCAACGAGCTGGACAACTTCGGCTACTCTGTCTTTACCATCCAGGCCTCTGTGACCGCCGAGACCGACGAGGACGGCAACACGGTGGAGAAGACTGAGGAGGAGACCCAGGCCGAGTTTGACACCGCCAAGGCGGAGGCCCAGACCCTGGCCCAGGAGATCCAGAACCGCCTCGCCGCCGGCGAGGATCCCCAGGCCCTTGCCGACGAGTATGGGGACCGGCTGTACAGCTCCTCCATCCACGCCGTCACCGTGGGCTCCACCCTGGCCACCACCGCCACCGCCTACTGCGACTGGCTGTACGACGGCGCCCGCACCGCCGGGGAGGTCTCCCTCCAGGAGCTGGACCGCAGCGAGAGCCAGGTGTACAACTACTACGTGGTCCAGTTCGACAGCCGGGAGCGGGATGAGGACCCCACCGCCGACGTGCGCCACATCCTGGTGAGCGCCGGCCAGAGCCCCACCGAGGAGAGCTTCGCCCAGGCTGAGGAGAAGGCCCAGGCCCTGCTGGACCAGTGGAAGGCGGGCGAGGCCACCGAGGACTCCTTCGCCGCCCTGGCCGTCACCAACAGCGCCGACAGCGGCTCCGCCAGCACCGGCGGGCTGTACACCGGCATCTCCAGCATCGACAGCCTGGAGCCCAACTTCCTCAACTGGGCCCTGGACTCCGCCCGTCAGCCCGGAGATACCGGCATTGTGAAGAACGAGTCCAGCGCCATCCAGGGCTGGCACATCATGTACTTTGTGGGCTGGGACGACCCCGCCTGGAAGTGCACCGCCCGGGATGAGCTCCAGGCTGCGGACGGCAGCACGTGGCTGGCCTCTCTCACCGACGGTGTGGAGGCGGTCCGCGGCTCCGGCCTGGACCACGTGTCCTGACCTGGTATCACAAAGCAAAAGGCCCCGGAGCGCCGCAGGCGCTCCGGGGCTGTTTTCTGCCCAGAGGGCGGGCAGCCGCCTGGGGATGCCCGCACCGCCCGCCGCCCTCCGGCATAGGATGGGGCATAGGAGAGCGCGGGCGGCGGCCGTCCGCGCCGGAAGGAGGAAGTGCGATGGAAGGAACCGGGACCCTGCGGGTCCGTGTTTTCACCTCCCGGGCCAGAGTGCCTGTGTCCGGGGCCACAGTGGTGGTCACCCAGCGGGGGGAGGGGGGCAAATATCAGCTGCTGTCCGTACAGGCCACCGACCCCAGCGGCGCGGTGAAGCCCATCTCCATCCCCACCCCCGCCCTGGGGGAGAGCACCCATCCGGGGGGCGGGGCGCCCCCCTACGCGGTGTGCGACGTGTGGGCGGAGCACCCGGGCTACGCCATGCTGCTGGTGGAGGGAGTCCAGATCTTTCAGGGGGTGGAGACCCTTCAGGATATGGAGCTCTCCCCCCTGAGCGAGGGGAAGTCCAGCCTGATCCAGAACGACCTGCGGGAGATCCCCGGCCAGAGCCTGTGAGGTGACCCATGCCCGTTCAAGTGACCCCCTATGTGCCCCGGTCCATCACCGTGCATCTGGGCGCGCCGGACAGCTGGGCGGAGAATGTGACCGTCTCCTTCCCCGACTATGTGAAAAATGTGGCCTGCAGCGAGATCTACCCCACCTGGGAGCCGGCGGCCATCCAGGCCAACGTGCTGGCCATCATCTCCTTTGCCCTGAACCGGGTGTACACCGAGTTCTACCCCAGCCGGGGCTATGACTTTCAGATCACCTCCTCCACCGCCTACGACCAGAAGTTCATCCGGGACCGGAATATCTTCGAGAACATCAGCCGAGTGGTGGACGAAATCTTTAACGACTACATCCGCCGAACGGGCTTTGTGGAGCCCCTGGCGGCCAAGTTCTGCAACGGGACCACCTCCACCTGTGCCGGCCTCTCCCAGTGGGGCAGCCAGGAGCTGGCCCAGCAGGGCTACGGGGCCATGGAGATCCTGCGCTACTACTACGGCGACAACATCGAGCTGGTGCGGGACGCCCCGGTGCAGAGCCTGGGCCAGTCCTACCCCGGCGCCCCGCTGCGGCGGGGGTCCACCGGGGCGGCGGTGGTGACGGTGAAGACCATGCTCAACCGGGTGTCCCAGAGCTATCCGGCCATCCCCAAGCTGTGGCCGGTGACCCGGGTCTTTGACCGGGAGACGGAGGAGGCGGTGCGGGTCTTCCAGTCCACCTTCGACCTGGCGGTGGACGGCGTGGTGGGCAAGGCCACCTGGTATAAGCTGGTGTACCTGTACGTGGGCCTCAACCGCCTGTCCGAGCTGGTGAGCCTGGGCCAGCAGTTCCAGAGCTTCTCCTTCCAGTACCCCGGCCTGCTGCGCCAGGGGGACCGGGGGAGCGACGTGTCGGTCCTTCAGTATATGCTGGCCCTGGTGGCGGAATTCGACCCGGTCCTCACCGTGATCCAGGTGGACGGGGTCTACGGGGCCCGCACAGCGCAGGCGGTGCGGGAGTATCAGCGCAGCCGGAAGCTGACAGCGGACGGCGTGGTGGGGGAACAGACCTGGTACGCCCTGTACGGGGAGTTCGCCGGCATCGAGCGGGACCTGCGCAACGACGGCGTCAATTTTCCCCAGAACGCCCAGGCTGTCCCGGCGCTGGCCGCGGGGGGCGGGGCCGCTCAGAGTTACGGCTCCGCCAGCCGCCTGGGCCAGTACCCAGGCCGGGCCCTGGAGCTGGGGCACAGCGATGGGAGAGGAGGGACCTTGGTATGACCACCCGACAGCAGCTGGAGGAGGAGATGCTCTCCAACCCGGTGCGGAGCCTGCAGCACATGCTCCGCCGCCTGTCCGGGCGATACGAGTTTTTGCCCCTGCTGGCGGTGGACGGCATTTTCGGGGAGCGGACCCTGGAGGCGGTGATGCTGTTCCAGCGGGAGCTGGCCCCGCCGGTGACAGGGGTGGTGGACCAGCGGACCTGGAACGCCATCCGGGACGCCTGGGTGGACCTGGAGCGGGCCTCCGCCCCGCCCCGGACGGTGCGCATCTTTCCGGGAGAGGGGTATCAGGTGCAGCCAGGCGCCTCCGGCGGCGCCATGGTGCTGCCCCAGGCCATGTTCCAGCTGCTGAGCCGGCGGCTGGAGGGCATCGCCCGGGGGGAGGCGGACGGCGTCCACGGGGACGCCTCGGTACAGAACACCCTGTGGCTCCAGGAGCTGGCCCAGCTGGAGCAGACCGGCGTCATGGACCAGCGGACCTGGGATATGCTCAGCCGTCTCTATGAGGTGTTTATCACGGCGGGGGGATAGGGAGGTCCCCTCCCCGCCGCAAAAATCCCCGTTCCAGCCGGCCCGCCTCTTGACAAGGAGCGGCGGTCCGGTTTTTAATAAAAGGGAAGAAAGCCCATTCTAAGGAGGAATGCACCTATGACAACTGTACGGCTGGGCCGCACCGGCCTTGTGGTGGGAAAGCAGAGCTTCGGCTGCCTTCCCATACAGCGGATCACCAAGGAGGAGGCGGCCGCCCTGCTTCGCCGGGCCTATGAGGGGGGCATGAACTTCTTTGACACCGCCCGGGTCTACTCGGACAGTGAGGAGAAGGTGGGCGCCGCCTTTGCCGGGATGCGGGACAAGGTCGTCCTGGCCACCAAGACCCAGGCGGTGACGGCGGAGGAGATGTGGAAGGACCTGGAGACCAGCCTGCGCACCCTCCAGACCGACTACATCGACCTCTATCAGTTCCACAACCCCGCCTTCTGCCCCAAGCCCGGCGGGGAGGACGGGCTGTACGAGGCCGCCCTGGAGGCCAAGCGCCAGGGGAAGATCCGCCACATCGGCATCACCAACCACCGCCTGGCCGTGGCCCACGAGGCCATCGACTCCGGGCTGTACGAGACCCTCCAGTTCCCCTACAGCTACCTGTCCGGTCCCCAGGAGCTGGAGCTGGTGGACAAGTGCCGGGCGGCGGACATGGGCTTCATCGCCATGAAGGCCCTGGCCGGCGGGCTCATCCGGGACGGGCTGACGGCGGCCGCCTTTATGGAGACCCAGCCTGCGGTGGTACCCATCTGGGGGGTGCAGCACAGCTGGGAGCTGGAGCAGTTCCTGTCCTGTATCGGCGCTCCCCCGGAGATGACGCCGGAGCGCCGGGCCACCATCGAACAGGACCGGAAGGAGCTCTCCGGGGACTTCTGCCGGGGCTGCGGCTACTGCATGCCCTGCCCGGTGGGCATCGAGATCAACAACTGCGCCCGCATGACCCTCATGCTCCGCCGGGCCCCGGCGGCGGGGTGGCTCACCCCGGAGTGGCAGGAGAAGATGAAGCAGATCGAACAGTGTCTCCACTGCGGCGCCTGCAAGTCCAAGTGCCCCTACGGCCTGGACACCCCCCGGCTGCTGGAGGACAACTACAAGACCTATTGGACCTACATCAAGAAATGAACATCGTCCCTCCCCCGTTGGGGGAGGGACGATGTTCTGGCCGGCGGAGGGGTTAGCCCCCGGCACCGCGGGGGTATGGGGTCAGCGCCTCCTCCGGGTACCAGTCCTGCTGGACCGCGCTGAA
>CASEKM010000154.1 GCA_949288405.1 uncultured bacterium
GGCCATCTCCTTTGACGACCGCATCCAGGGCCCCTTCGCCCAAGACCTGGCCCGGGACTGCGGCGACTTCATCCTCCGCCGGTCCGACGGGGTGTACGCCTATCAGCTGGCGGTGGTGGTGGACGACGGGGAGATGGGGGTCACCCAGGTGGTGCGGGGCAGCGACCTGCTGGACTCCACCCCCCGGCAGCTGTGGCTCCAGGACCAGCTGGGCCTGCCCCACCCGGAGTACGGCCATGTGCCCCTCCTCCTGTCCCCCAGCGGGAAGCGGCTGGCCAAGCGGGACCGGGACCAGGAGCTGGGCGCCCTTCAGGAGCGGTACACCGCCCGGGAGCTGGCGGGCATGCTGGCCCACCTGGCGGGGCTGATCCCGGAGCCCGCCCCGGTGACGCCGGAGGAGCTGATCCCCCTGTTTTCCTGGGAGAAAATTCCGAAAGAGGACCTGTTCTCCCCCCTGTAGCCCCTGGTTTTCGTTACTTTTCACAAATCGGCAAAAACCGCCAAAAAGCCATAGCCAACGGCCGGAAGATTGGGTATAATAGAGCCCGCTGAAAGCTCCGCGTCCCTCACCAAAACGGTTCGCGGGGTTTTCTTTCGCCCCCGGCGCACGCCGCCGGGGCAGAATTTTGTGAGAAAGAGAAAGGGAGTGTATCTGCTGTGATCAACGACATCGTCCTTGCGATCAGCAACTTCATGTACACCTATCTGCTGGTGATCCTTCTGCTGGCGGCCGGGCTGTACTTCACCTTCCGCACCCGATTCATTCAGTTCCGCATGTTCCGGGAGTCCCTCCGGGTGGTGGCCGAGCGCCCTGACCGGGCCGGCACCGTCTCCTCCTTCCAGGCCCTGATGGTGTCCACCGCCTCCCGGGTGGGTACGGGCAACATCATCGGCGTGTCCGTGGCCATCTGCATCGGCGGCTATGGGGCCGTGTTCTGGATGTGGCTCATCGCCATCATCGGCGGGGCCACCGCCTTTGTGGAGTCCACCCTGGCCCAGATCTACAAGCGCCGCAACGCCGAGACCGGCGAGAGCTACGGCGGCCCCGCCTACTACATCGAGGCCGCCCTCCACAGCCGCCCCCTGGCGGTGCTCTTCGCCCTGAGCCTCATCGCCACCTACGCCGGCGGCTTCAATATGCTGTGCTCCTTCAACCTCCAGTCCACCTTCGCCGCCTACAGCTTCTATGCCGACAACCAGAAGCTCATGCCCTGGGTCATCGGCGGCGTGGCCGCCCTGCTCACCTGCTTCTGCGTCATGGGCGGCGGCAAGCGGATCATCGCCTTCGCCTCCACCCTGGTGCCCTTCATGGGCGGGCTGTATGTGCTGGTGGCCGTCATCGTGGTGGTGCTGAATCTGGAGCTCCTGCCCCAGGTGTTCGTGCGCATCTTCCAGGGCGCCTTTGACTTCCAGGCCATCTTCGGGGCCTTCACCAGCTCCGCCCTCATGCAGGGCATCAAGCGGGGCCTGTTCTCCAACGAGGCCGGCGTGGGCTCCGCCCCCAACGCCGCCGCGGCCGCCAACGTGAGCCATCCGGTGAAGCAGGGCCTGGTGCAGATGCTCTCCGTCTTCCTGGACACCCTGCTCATCTGCTCCGCCACCGCCCTGATGCTCCTGTGCTCCGGCGTGGAGCCCACCGAGGCCGCCCAGGGCGCCCCCTATGTCCAGGCGGCCCTGTCCGCCTCCTTCGGCCAGCTGGGCCCCATCTTTATCACCGTGGCCATGGTGCTCTTTGCCTTCACCACCCTGATCGGCAACCTGTTCTATGTGGACAACGCCCTGGCCTATCTGATGAAGAAGGTGCCCTCCAAGCAGTTCATGTTCGTGTTCCGCATCGCGGCCGTCCTGCTCATCTTCCTGGGCGCCGGCCTGAGCATCGATCTGGTGTGGAACCTGGCCGACGTGCTCATGGGCATTATGGTCATGATCAACGTGCCGGTGATCCTGTTCCTCTCCCGCCCCGCCCTGGCCGCTCTGAAGGACTACGCCGCCCAGCGGAAGACCGGCCGCAACCCGGTGTTCACGGCCTCCAGTGTGGGGCTGAAGGAGAAGACCGACTATTGGAACTGACGCCGTCCCTCCCCGCCAGCCGTCTTTTCAGACGGCTGGCTTTTCTTTTCCGCAGCAAAAGGGACGCTGGAGCGGATGCTCCAGCGTCCCTTTTTATGATGGATCCTTCTCACAGGATAGACAGACCATAGCTGTTCACCAGTGCGTCGATCTTCTTGCCGGACTTGCACATGGCGCACTCCTCCGGGGCGTAGGTCTCATAGTTGGGGATATCGGAGGGGACGAACAGGCTGTACACCGGCAGGCCGTCCAGCTCCTCCATGGAGCTGAACACCGAGGCGATGCCCTGCACCTTTCCGCCGTAATACTCCACACACTCGGACACGCGCCGGCCGCTCTTGCCGGAGTTGATGGTGGAGATCAGGATGAGGATATTCTTCCCGGCCACCATGGGGATCAGGTTGTCCCGGAAGATCATCAGGCCGCTGTTGTCGTACTCAGGTGTGACGATATTGATGTTTTTGGCCCCGTTCACCGCAAACAAGGTGTTCTTGGCCAGGTGGCGGGCCAGGAAGGTGCCGATCACCTCACTGCCATCCAGACAGACGATGGTATCAACGCCCTTCTCATAGGCATACCGCTGGGCCAGGGTCATGGCGGCCTCTCGGGCCATGGTGTGCTCGTGCTTCATGCGAGTAATGTCCATGTAGTGACTGTTGTGGGAATGGCGGGTCGCGAAATGCCCTGCGATGAGAGATACTTCCAGCTTGGGGTTCAGTCTGGAACGGATGACGGTGGTTTTCATAGCTCTGCCTCCTTTTTGTCATAAAGTACGAGTTTTGCTATCTTGATTATACTATCCTTTGTGAAAAAAAGCAATAGCAAACCTGCTGCAACTCTCCTCTTGCCCATTGGGCACTTTCCTGGTATAGTGGGAGACACACCAGAGAGAAAGAAGGTTCCCCATGCACATTCCCGCCTGTGAGACCAGCCAGCTGGAGCTGGTGCGCTTTGCCCCCGCCCTGGAGGCGGCCAGCCGCCCCTCCCCCGACTACGACGTGAACAAGTGGCTCTACGTCCCCAATGTCTATTCCGAGTACCGGTACATCCTGGGCACCCGAGGGCAGAAGCCGCTGATCTGCATCGGCATCAACCCCTCCACCGCCGCCCCGGACGCCCTGGACAACACGCTCAAGTCGGTGGAGCGGGTGGCCCATTTTAACGGCTACGACAGCTTCATCATGTTCAACGTGTACGCCCAGCGGGCCACCGACCCGGACGACATGGAGCTGACCTACAACCCAGAGCTCCACCGGGAGAACATGGAGGCCTTTGACTACGCCCTCTCCCTGGACCGGGCCGGAGCGCCCGCAGTGTGGGCGGCCTGGGGGACCATCATTGAGAAGCGGGACTATCTGCCCGCCTGCGTCCGGGACATGGTCCGCATCGGGACGGCCCGGAACGCGGTGTGGTACTCCGCGGGAAAGCGCTCCAAAAAGGGCCACCCCCACCACCCCCTGTACCTGCGCAGGGACAGCGTATTGGAGCCCTTTGACGTAGCGGGATACCTGGACCGCCTCTGAGATCCCATGTACCCGCCCCGCCCCATGAGAAAGGAGAGCTGTTATGAAAACCAACTGGAAAAACCGGCTGAGCAAGCTCCTCCAGGCTGCGGTCTACGCCGGGCTGCTGGGGTTCCTGCTGTTCTGCGCGCTGACCTACATCTCACTGATGGGCTGGCCCCCCTACCTCCAGCAGGCCCTGTGGGTCCTTGGCCCCGCCTGCCTGCTGGCGGTCGTGCTGGTCATCTATCTCCCCAAGCGGCACCGGAAAAAGCTGGCCCTGTGCCTGCTGGCAGTGGCGGTGGGGTGCGGGGCCTATGTGGGCCACGGCCTCTGGCGGGACAGCATCCCCACCATGGACGACCGGGACCTTCTTCTGTGGCAGTATGAGCCCTTCGCCCCGGACACCAAGGCGGCCTCTTTGGACGAGTCCTCCACCCTCACCCTTTCAGAGGATGCGCTTTTGCGGCTGGACGGGGCCACCGCCCTGTACCCGGTATACGCCGGCTTCGTTCAGGCGGTCTACCCCCAGGGGGAGTACCCGCTGTACGCCGCCACCGAGGACGGGTGCGGTCTGGTGACCTGCAGCGGCACTGTGGACGCTTACCATCGGCTGATCCAGGGGGACACCGACTTGATTTTTGCCGCCGCCCCCTCCCAGGAACAGCTGGACATGGCCGCCCAGGCGGGGGTGGAGCTCCACCTGACCCCCATCGGCCGGGAGGCCTTCGTGTTCTTTGTCAACAGCGAAAATCCGGTGGAGGGCCTGACTGTGGAGGAGATTCAGGGCATTTACACGGGGCAGATCACCAACTGGAGCCAGGTGGGCGGGAAGAACCAATCTATCCGCCCCTTCCAGCGCCGAGAGAACAGCGGCAGTCAATCCGCCCTCCTCCGGCTGATGGAGGGGCTCCCCCTGATCGAGCCGGAGCAGGAGGACCGGGTGGGCGACATGGGCGGCATCCATCATCCGTGACGTAGCCGATTACCGCAATTACGCCAACGCCATCGGCTTCTCCTTCCGCTTCTACGCCTCTGAGATGGAGGCCAACGACCAGATCCGCCTTCTGGCTCTGGACGGTGTGGCCCCCACCAAAGAGACCATCCGGGACGGCAGCTACCCCATCTCCGACTCCTTCTACGCCGTCACCGCCGCCCCCATCGGGCAGCCGGACCCCCGGGAGAGCGACCCGCAGCTGGACGCCTTTCTCCGCTGGATCCTGTCGGAACAGGGACAGCGGATCATAGAGGCCAGCGGCTACGTGGGCATTTCATAGGGAACAGCAAAAGCAGGCAGCGTTTCTCCCGGAAAACGTCTGCCTGCTTTTCTCATCCTTTTTTCTTCAGCGCCTGCTTCAGCTCCTGCCTCAGATGCAGCGCCCGGGCCACATGGTAGTTGACCACCACATCCTCCACCGACTCCTGCCGCTTCGGCGGCTCCTCGGAGAGCTTCGCCCCCAGGCTCCGCAGGGCCTGGCGGTTTTCCTGGTTGAGGCAGCCCAGCCGCTCCATGTTCCGCAGGGTCTCCAGCTCCACCAGCAGCTCGTGGGCAATGTCCTCACAGGTGCGCAGCGCCTGGAGCTCCCGCTTCTGCCGCTTCCGCCGGAACAGCCGCTGGTCCGCAAAGAGGGCCAGCTGGCCCTCCAGGGCGTTGATCTTACGGCTGAGCTGGTCCGCCTCTGGCAGGTGCTCATCCCCGTCAAACATGTCCTCCAAAAATTGGATCAGGTCTGAATCCAGCCCCGCCATGGTCTGACGGATCTTCCGGCTGTTGTCGTAGGGGAACACCAGGGTGTTGATGACCATGCCGATCCCCAGGCCGATGGCCGTATCCCACAGGCGGCCCAGAGAGTAGCTCACCGCCTCCACCTCCGGGTTCAGGCAGATATTGACCAGCACCAGGCAGGGCAGCAGGGGGAGCAGCTTCAGGTGGGAGTACTGGTACATCCACAGCAGGATGATGATCCCGATCCCCACCGCGGCCAGACTTGGGACCTGCAGCTCCATCATGACGATCGACAGCAGCGCTCCCACCGAGACGCTGCAGATCTGCGTCAGGCACGCCGCAACCGAGGCCTTGAAGGTGGGCCCCACCGCCGACATGGCTCCGATGGTGGCAAACACTACTTTTGCAGTGGTAGCGCCGTAGGGCTGCACCACCAGCAGGGCCAAGATGACCGCCACAGCGGTTTTAATGGTCCGCAGGCCCACCGGGATCTTCCAGGCCCGGAGCCGCTCCTCGATCGTCATGGGACTTTCCTCCCTCTCTCTGGCCCCGGCATCCCACTGTTCACCGGGAAACGCACAAAAGGCCGGCATTGAATGAAAAAGGACGGACAGCAAACACTGTCCGTCCTACTGTGTTGGCGCTACCTATCTTTCCGGCCCGTCTCCAGGCAAGTATTTTCGGCAGAAGCGAGCTTAAC
>CASEKM010000155.1 GCA_949288405.1 uncultured bacterium
CTTCTTTTTCGCCATGGAAAAAGAAGGTCGCCGCCCGGGACACGGACCGTTAGAACAAAAAAGTTATCTTTGGCGGCGAAATCGGGAACACTCCGGGCCGGCGCGCCGAGTCGTGGCCCAGGCCAGCTTCTTCTCGGCCTAAGAGCCGCCGCTTTGCGGCGGTTGGCCTCGAAATGCGCCTGCGGGCGCGATCTTGCCCCTGCGGGGCAATTCACCTTCTCGCGCCCCACGAAGTAAGGGGAAAACTAGACACTGCGGGCGTCCACTGTGCCCCCCTGCGGTTTTGCGGAGACGGCCCATCTTGTCCATGGGGAAGGGAAACCCCTCCCCTTATTCCGCCATCTGTGCTATAATAGCCTCAAGATGCCAGAGATGAAGCACAGATTTTTGGAGGTATCCATGCCCAACATTCAAGTATTAGACCCCCATGTGGCCGACCTGATCGCCGCCGGCGAGGTGGTGGAGCGCCCCGCGTCGGTGGCCAAGGAGCTCATGGAGAACGCCATTGACGCGGGGGCCGGCGCCGTCACGGTGGAGATCGCCCACGGGGGGATGACCTTTCTGCGGGTGACCGACGACGGCTGCGGCATCCCGCCGCAGGAGCTGAAGACCGCCTTCCTCCGCCACGCCACCAGCAAGCTGCGCACCGAGTACGACCTGGAGGCCATCGGCACCCTGGGCTTCCGGGGGGAGGCCCTGGCGGCCATCTCCGCCGTCTCCCGGGTGGAGGTGATGACCCGCACCCCGGACAGCCCCCTGGGGGCCTCCCTGGAGCTGGAGGGGGGCGTGCCCGGGGCGGTGGAGGAGGCGGGCTGTCCTCTGGGCACCACCATGGTGGTGCGGGACCTGTTCTACAACACCCCCGCCCGGCTGAAGTTTATGAAGAAGGACGCCGCCGAGGGGGCCGCCGTCTTCGCGGTGGTCCAGCGGGTGGCCCTGTCCCACCCGGAGGTGAGCGTCAAGTTCATCCGGGACGGGAAGCAGGAGCTGCTCACCCCCGGGGACGGGCAGCTCCAGTCGGCGGTGTACGCCGTCCTGGGCCGGGAGCTGGCCCTGGGCTTCACCCCGGTGAACAGCAGGGGAGAGGAGATGTCGGTCACCGGCTTTGTCTCCCAGCCCGCCTGCTGCCGGGCCAGCCGGAACTGGCAGTTCTTTTTCGTAAACGGCCGCCAGGTGAAGTCCCGGCTGATGATGGCCGCCCTGGAGGAGGCCTACAAAAATCAGAAGATGGTGGGCAAGTTCCCCGCCTGCGTCCTCCACCTGGAGCTGAAGCGCAGCGCCGTGGACGTGAACGTCCACCCCGCCAAGACTGAGGTGAAGTTTGGCAGCGAGCGGGGGGTGTTCAACGCCGTCTACCACGCCGTCCTCTCCGCCCTGGAGGGGGACCGCACCCGCCCGGCGGCGGTGCTGGAGAAGCCCCGCCCCCACGACACGGTGACCCCCCGCCAGACCACCTTCCAGACCATGACGGCGGAGCAGTTCAAGACCCGCCTGACCGTGTCGGACGCCACCCGGCCGGTCCCCAGAAAGCCGGTCCGGCCCGACCCCCTCCGCCGTCCGGAGGCGGTGGTCCCCGCCGCCCCCCGGCCCCGGGAGGAGGGGCCTGTCCCGGCAGCGGATACAGACAAATTGCCCCCCCTGAACAGGGAAACTCCTTGTCAGTCCCAGGAGAAAACTCCCCCTGCTGAGACCGTACAAGTTGTACGTCCTGTGGAAAACCCTGTGGAAAAAGTGGAAACCGTCCGTGCGCAGGAGACAATTTCCCCCGCAGCTGTCCCGGAGCCCCAGGCGGCCCCTGCCGCCCCGGAGCCGGAGCGGCGGGAGGAGGCCCCCTGGCGTGTGGCGGGGGAGGTGCTCAACACCTACATCATTGTGGAGCAGGGGGACACCGTGCTGTTCATCGACAAGCACGCCGCCCACGAGCGGATGAACTTCGACCGGATGAAGGCGGCGGGGTACGACCCCATGGCCCAGACCCTGCTGGCCCCCCAGGTGTGCCGCTTCCCGCCCCAGGAGCAGGCCGCCCTGCTCTCCCACCTGCCCCTGCTGGAGGAGTTCGGCTTTGCGGCGGAGGACTTCGGCGGCGGCGCCCTCATCGTCCGCCAGGCCCCCTTTGACGTGGACGCCGGGGACATCGGGGACACCCTCAGCGAGATCGCCCAAAAGCTGCTGGCCACCGGCTCCGCCGACCCCGCCGCCGCCCGGGACGAGCTGCTCCACACCATGGCCTGCAAGGCGGCCATCAAGGGGGGCTGGCGGACCAGCCCCCAGGAGCTGGAGCGGATCGCCCAGGCGGTCATGTCGGGCCAGGTCAAATACTGTCCCCACGGCCGCCCGGTGGCCATTGAGCTCACCCGGCAGCAGCTGGAGAAGCAGTTCAAGCGCAGCTGAGCGGAAGGAGGAACCACCATGAGTTGGAACGACTACTTGTTCTGGTATGCCCAAGACCGGGGCGGGACCTATTTTGGCCGGCACAGTGAGGACTATGGGGGGGCCCTGCTTTTGGAGGACCCCAAAGGGCCCATTCTGATCTGCACCAAGATAACCTACAGCGGACGGTACGGCACCTATCGGGATGTGAGCGCCGCGGCGCGGGT
Source organism: uncultured bacterium (assembly GCA_949288405.1). Classification (GTDB taxonomy): domain Bacteria; phylum Bacillota; class Clostridia; order Oscillospirales; family Oscillospiraceae; genus Lawsonibacter. The sequence continues at coordinate 2,598 of CASEKM010000155.1, forward strand.
GGAGCTGGAACGTCCCTACACCCTGCGGATTAAAAAGCAGAGTGCCCTGCGGGGCGGCGTGAACATGGTGCTGGGCGGCCTGGAGCGGGGCGCCCAGGCGCTGGGCCGCAAAGCGGACCTGACGCCCGACTACGGGGTGCCGGAGCTGGCCGAAGACCGGGGCATCCACACCAATGAGCCGGAGTTCACCCGATGGGTGTTCCAGAGCCGGGAGCTGCGCGCCCTTTTAGAGGCCTGGCCCGACTACAAACTCCAGGTGGACCCCATGGGACCGATGGGCGGGTGGCATCTGGTGGAGGCCCTGGATACTCTGGAGCATGATCCAGATTTTTTGGGCGAGGCATTGGACCGGTATGGACGGCCCCTGGACCTAGAGGGACAGATGGCAAGTTACCGCTCCAGCCGCTTCTCAGAGCAGCTGGACGCCCTGGTGGAGCTGGCCAAGGCCGCCCGGGACGCGGTGACCGCCTGGCCCATGCCTATGGAGATCCCGAAACTTTGAGATAATGAAGGTGAGGCAAATGTCTCTGACCGTGATCTATCCCCATCTGGAGGGCCCGGAGGGGGAGCGCCGCCTGGAGCGGGTGCTGGACCGGGCCCTGGCGGGCCGTCAGGTCCAGGTGATCCGCCGGGCGGAGGAGCTGGACCGGCGCGGGAGCGGCCGGGTGCTGTTCGCCCTGGCCCTGGATGGAGCGGGGCAGAATATGGAATATACGCGGATGCTGGGCCGCCTGCGCCGGGAGCCGGACCTGCTGGCGGGCTGCACCGGCGGCCTGATCGTGGACGGCCCCGGGGAGCTCTATACCAAGTCCACCGCCGCCGAACTGGCCCTGGCCGTGAATCTGGCGGGGTGTGCCCTGGTGGGCCGCCCCCTGGTGGAGGCCACCGGCTCCCTGGTCAACTTCCGCATCCAGGCCCAGAACCTGGGCACCGATCTCCAGGGGGCCTACGAGGCCGCCGCCCGGGAGCTGGCGGACCAGGTGGAGGCCTTTTTCTTCCCCGCCCGGGAGCGGCCCCATCTGCTGGCCCTCCACGCCTCCAGCCACCACACCTCCAACACCATGGACCTGTGGGGGGAGGTGCAGAAGCGCCTGTCCCGGCGCTGGCAGGTGGAGGAGATCGGCCTGCGCAACGGCACCCTGTCCGACTGCTCCGGCTGCCCCTACACCGTGTGCCTCCACTTCGGAGAGCGGGGGAGCTGCTTCTACGGCGGCGTCATGGCCCAGGAGGTCTACCCCGCCGTCCGCCGGGCGGACGCCCTGATCCTCATGTGCCCCAACTACAACGACGCCCTGTCCGCCAACCTCACCGCCTTCATCAACCGCCTCACCGCCCTGTTCCGGCAGACCCGGTTTTACGACAAGGCGGTCTTCGCCCTTATCGTCTCCGGCTACTCCGGCAGCGACACCGTGGCCCGGCAGGTGATCTCCGGGATGAACATGAACAAGTCCTTCTACCTCCCGCCCAGGTTCGCCCTGCTGGAGACGGCCAACGCCCCCGGCGAGGCCCTGTCCGCCCCCGGCGTCCAGGACCGCCTGGACCGGTTCGTCCAGGGGATGGAGGGGCTGTTTTCCCCGAAAAAATCATAAAAACGGCCCCTTCCCATTGGGAAGGGGCCGGATTCGTCTGCGCCTGTGGGGGCCTGGCCCTCACTCCATCTCCCGGTGGCGGGCGGAGCGCAGCTCCAGCCGCCGGTAGTACGCCGTGAGGACGGCCTCGATCTTCTGGAGGCAGGCCGGGTCGTCCAGGGCCGGGTCCTCCAAAATGGCCCAGATCTCCTCCACCAGCGTCTCCGCCTGAGAGCGGACCTCTTGCGCCACCGCCTCCCGGGGGAGGGAGGAGAGGTACTCCTCCGCCAGCTGGCCCAGGGCGGCGCGGCGGAGGGAGGAGGAGACGGCGGA
>CASEKM010000156.1 GCA_949288405.1 uncultured bacterium
ATGGGGGCCCAGGTCATCGTCACCGAGGTGGACCCCTTCAAGGCCCTGGAGGCCACCATGGAGAACTTCTCCGTCATGCCCATGGACGAGGCGGCCAAGCACGGGGACATCTTTGTCACCGCCACCGGCTGTAAGGACGTGATCGTGGAGCGCCATTTCCAGGTGATGAAGGACAACGCCATCCTGTGCAACTCGGGCCACTTCGACTGCGAGGTGGACGTGAAACGGCTGGCCGAGCTGTCTGTGGAGCGCTTCCCCCGCCGGGAGAACATTGAGGGCTTCCGCCTGCCCGACGGGCGCACCCTGAACGTGCTGGCCGAGGGCCGTCTGGTCAACCTGGCGGCGGGCAACGGCCATCCGGCGGAGATCATGGACATGTCCTTCGCCGTCCAGGCCCTGTCCCTGGAGTGGATGGCCAAGCACGCCGGGCAGCTGGAGAAGAAGGTGTACAACGTCCCCGAGGAGATCGACGACCAGATCGGCCGGGTGAAGCTGGCTGCCATGGGGCTGTCCATCGACACCCTCACCCAGGAGCAGAGGGACTACCTGGCCGGCTGGGAGGCGTGAGGGCTCACGGGCGATCCAGACAGGCGTCCGCCATCTGGACCCCCAGCCGGAGGCCCTGGTAGAAGGACCAAAGGCCGTGGCCCAGGACGGGGTCGTCGATGTAGTCCGGCCAGAAGCGCCGGTCCGGCTGGGTGACAAAGTACCGGTAGAGTTCATCTACAATGACAGGGATATCGTTGCCCATGTCAATACCTCCTTTATATACGCATTACTGCGTGATATAATCATAATACGCCACTAGTGGAATGTCAAGAGGAATATCATATGATTTTTAACGAACGGCTGAAAATGCTGCGGCTGGAACATGCTTTTACACAGGAGGCGGCGGCGAATGCCATTCAGATTCCGCCCAGGAGCTATCAGAGGCTGGAATTGGATGGAAGCAAGACCCATTATGATACGCTTTTGAAAATTGCAGACTGCTATGGAGTATCTGTGGACTGGCTCATGGGCCGCACCGACGTGCGGGCGGTGAATGCCGGTCCGGCCCAGGGCCCGGAGCACCGGGTCATCCTGGAGGCGGAAACAGAGGTCCCGGAGGGGACCCAGGCCCTGCTGCAGGAGGTCATCACCGCCGCCCTGGCCGCGGAGGGGGTCGCCCTGCCCTGTGAGATCAATGTGCTGCTCACCGACGATGAGGGCATCCACCAGGTGAACCTGGACATGCGGGGGGTGGACCGGCCCACCGACGTGCTCTCTTTCCCCATGTTCGACTTGGCGCCCGGCGAGCACCCGGGGCCGGGGGACGAGGACCCGGAGACCGGCCTGGTCCCCCTGGGGGACATGTGCATCTCCCTGGAGCGGGCGGCGGCCCAGGCGGCGGAGTTCGGCCACAGCGTGAAGCGGGAGCTGGCCTATCTCACCGTCCACTCGGCCCTCCACCTGCTGGGGTACGACCACATGGACGAGGGGCCCATGAAGCGGCAGATGCGCCTTCACGAGGAGTTTATTCTGGACAAGCTGGGGATCACCCGGGAGACTGAACAGGAGGGACAGCCATGAGAGAGAAGCCCTATCTGCGGCTGGTGCCGCTGGAGGAAGAGGAGGAGCCGGTGGAGCTGGAGGTGGAGCTCACCGGCAGGGATCTGGCCGTGATGGCCGCCGCCCTGTGCGCCGCCGGCGCCGCCTTCTGGTGGATGTGGAAGAAGCTGATGAAATAGGAAGGTGACCGCCGGTGTTATACTTTTTTGCTGTGTGGTTGATTGCCATTGTCGGCGGACTGCTTTTCTGCCTCTTTGGAAGCATGGTTTCCTCCATTGCCGGGAGCTCGACGGTCACGTTCCTGCTGATCACGGGGCTTATCGCGGCGGCGGCAACCGCAGCTCATCAGCTTATGGTGCGCCTGGAGGAGCTGAAAGAGCAGTTCCAGAATCAGACCCGGCAGCTTCAAAAACTGGAGGAACGGCTGGAACAGTGGGAGAAGAAAAACTCCGATTAAGAGATCATGCTAAAAGCGGGGGAGCGGTGCCGTTGCGACGGTGGGTACAGGAACCGCTGCGTTTTTGCAGGGCCCGGCGAGCCGGTGGCCGTTCCGTCCAGGACCGGCACAGAGGCCGGCCCCTGCACAGGGCACCATCTGTTCCGTCCAACGCTGCACCGTAGGGCCGGGGCTTGCCACGGCCGGGGAAAGGGATGCAGACACGGGACGGCGGCGGGGGCAAGCCCCCGCCCTACAAGGCGCGATGTCCGCCGGCCCATTGGCCGCCCGTCCCAGGCAGATTGTAGGGGCGGGTAGGGGTGGATAGTATCCGCCCGCCGCTTTCCGCAATGGATGCCTGTCATGCGGGCGGCTGATAGCCGCCCCTACACAAAAATGCTATGTTACACACGATGGGGGAAAACTGCTCGCACCCAAACAAGAAAGTGAGGATCATCTGATGTCCATCAAAAAATCTGGAATTATTACGTTATGCGGCCGCCCCAACGTGGGCAAGTCCACCCTGACCAACGCCCTGGTGGGGGAGAAGGTGGCCATTGTCACCAACAAGCCCCAGACCACCCGCAACCGGATCTCCGCCATTCTGAACCGGGGGGAGTGCCAGTTCGTCTTCGTGGACACCCCCGGCCTCCACAGGGCCCGCACCCGCCTGGGGGACTACATGGTGAACGTGGTAAAGGAGAGCGTGGCCGACGTGGACGCGGTGATGCTCCTGGTGGAGCCCATCCCCAACATCGGCGACCCGGAGGCGGAGCTCATCGCCCGGATCAAGACCCTTGGCTGCCCCTCGGTGCTGGTCATCAACAAGGTGGACACCCTGGAGCACAAGGAGAAGCTGCTGGAGGTGATCCAGACCTACACCCAGGCCCATGACTTCACCGCCGTGGTGCCCATTTCCGCCAAAAATGGCGAGGGGGTGGAGGAACTGCTGGGGGTGCTGGAGGGCTTTCTCCCGGAGGGGCCCCAGCTGTTCCCCGAGGACATGGTCTCCGACCAGCCGGAGCGGCAGATGATGGCGGAGATTTTGCGGGAGAAGCTGCTGCTGTGCCTGGACAAGGAGATCCCCCACGGCACGGCGGTGGAGATCACCAAATTCTCCGAGCGGGACGACGAGGTCATCGAGGTAGACGCCACCATCTACTGTGAGAAGAACAGCCACAAGGGCATCATCATCGGCAAGGGGGGCGCCATGCTGAAAAAGATCTCCTCCCTGGCCCGCCGGGACATGGAGCGGTTCATGGGCACGAAGGTGTTCCTCCAGACCTGGGTGAAGGTGAAAGAGAATTGGAGAGATAATGTGAACTTGATCCGGAATTTCGGCTATCGGGACGAGTGAGCAGACCTTGTCCAGCCGGAATGTTCCAGGCATAAAATTCGACCCGGTCCGCCATGCTAAGGCCAGAGAGACAGGAGGCGAAAGCATGGACCAGACCGGGATTTGGAAGCTGTTTTTTGCCACCGGACTGCCGGAGCTCTATCTGGCGGTCCACGCTCAGAGGGAGGTCCGGGGGGCCCGGCCCTCCGGCGGGGAGAGCCCGCCCGCCGCGGGGAAGCTGACAGCAGCGCCGGGCGGGCAGGGAACCACCCGTCCGGGGGAGCTGCTCTGAGCCTGACCAGCCGGCCGCATCAGGCGGCCGGCTGGAATCGTACATAGCGAGGCGGTAGCACCATGCACATGCGTACCAAGGCCCTGGTCCTGCGGGAGACGGCCTATAAGGAGTCGGACAAAATATTGACCCTCCTCACCCAGGAGGCGGGGAAGCTCACCGCCTCCGCCCGAGGGTGCCGGAAGAAGGGGAGCGCCATTGCCGCCGGGAGCCAGCTGCTGGTGTGGTCGGATCTGGTGCTCTATGAGTACCAGGGCCGCTGGTCCGTCCAGGAGGCGGCGGTGGAGCGGGAGTTCCGGGGGATGCGCCGGGACCTGGTGAAGCTGGCCCTGGGCTGTTACTGCGGCGAGGTCACCGAGCTGCTGGCGGTGGAGGGGGTGCCCAACCAGGGGCTGCTCTCCCTGCTGCTGAACGCCCTCCACGCCCTGGACAAGCTGGACCGGCCGCCGGCACTCGTCAAGGCGGCCTTTGAGCTGCGCGCGCTCTGTCTGGCGGGGTACGGCCCCCTGCTGGACGGCTGCGCCGTGTGCGGCCGGGAGCCCCCGGAGGAGCCCCGCTTCCACCTGCGGGAGGGGGTGCTCCACTGCGCCCCGTGCCGGGGAGAGGTGGGGGACGGCATCTCCATGCCGGTGGGGGAGGGGACCCTGGCCGCCATGCGGCACATTGTCTACGGAGACCCCAAGCGGCTCTACTCCTTCCGGCTGACGGGCCCGGCCCTGGAGCGGCTCTCCGCTGCGGCGGAGGCCTTTGCGGCCGCCCAGCTGGAGCGGGGCTTCCGGACGCTGGACTTCTACAAGAGCCTCCAGCCGCCGGAAATGCCGTCAAAATGAGATACATCCTGTATTGAATTTGCAAATTTATACGAAACGGA
>CASEKM010000157.1 GCA_949288405.1 uncultured bacterium
CCCTCCAGCACCGCCTTGTGCTCCCGGACGGTCATCAGGTCGGCCAGCACCTGGCAGGGGTGGCAGAAGTCGGTGAGGCCGTTGATGACGGGGATGTTGGCGTGGGCCGCCAGGGTCTCCACCTCCTCCTGGGCGAAGGTGCGGATCATAATGCCGTCGCAGTAGCGCAGCAGCACCCGGGCGGTGTCCTCCACCGGCTCGCCCCGGCCGATCTGGCTCTCCTTGCTGGACAGGAACAGGGCGTGGCCCCCCAGCTGATACATGCCGGTCTCAAAGGAGACCCGGGTGCGGGTGGAGTTCTTCTCAAAGATCATGGCCAGGGTCTTGCCCTTGAGCTTGTCGTGGGGAATGCCGTGCTTCTGGCTGAATTTCAGCTGGTCCGCCGTGTCCAGGATCTTCAGAATATCCTCCCGGGACAGGTCCAGCAGCTTTAACAGGTCCTTTTTCATCCTCGGTCACCTCTTCTTCAATGGGTCAGCATGGTGCCGGTGCCCTCGTCGGACAGCAGCTCCAGCAAAATGGCGTGGGGGACGCTCCCGTCCAGCAGGGTGGCGGACTTGACGCCGGAGCGCACCGCCTCCACGCTGAAGTTCACCTTGGCGGCCATGTCCGCCGGGATGGTCCCGTTGCGGATCAGGGCGGGCACCTGGGACAGGGGGAGCACCGGGATGGGGTTCTCCGGGTCCTCGGGGGTGTGGAGCAGGTTCTCCGCCGCCACCAGATGGATGAGCTTCTCCGCCTTCAGGGCCACCGCCAGCTTGGCGGCGGTGTGATTGGCGCTGACGCTGTAGGCCTGGGCGGCGTCCTCGGCCCCCTGGGCGATGGTGGCCACCACGGGGGTGTAGCCCTTGTTCAAAAAGTCCTCCAGGATGGCGCCGTCCACCTGGACCAGCTCGCCGGTGCAGGGGTAGTCCCCGCCGGAGGTCTTGGCGGTGAGGAAGCCGCCGTCAATGCCGCACAGGCCGATGGCCTTGGAGCCCAGCTTGTTCAGGGTGGCGGTCAGGGTCTTGTTCACCTTGCCGCACAGAGTCTCCTGCACCAGGTCGATGGCGTTCCCGTCCACCTGGGGGAAGCCGTCCACCACAGGCAGCTCCTTGCCCGTCTCCTTGAGTGCCTGGCGCACCTCGGGGCCGATGCCGTGGACCAGCACCACCTTGATGCCGACCAGTCGGAGCAGGGTGATGTCGGTGGCCACCGCGTCCCGCAGCTCCTGGTTCATGGCCACGCCGCCGCAGTTGACCACCACGATCTTGCCGTTGTAGCGCTGGATGTAGGGCAGGGCCTCGGTGAGAATGGTGGCCCGATCCAGATGGGTATTGGACATAGCGTTTACCTCCTAGTCAGATGTGGGAAAGCCGGTCACAGGGGGATCCCCGCGGTCTCGTCAAAGCCCAGCATCAGGTTTAAATTTTGAATGGCGGCCGCCGCCACTCCCTTGCCCAGGTTGTCGAACCGGGCGGTGAGCAGGGTCTGTTCCTCGTGTCCGCACACGGTGATCTCCAGGCGGCTGCTGCCGGCAAAGGTCCCGGAGTTCAGCCGCGCGCCCTGGCTGCCGAAGGGGGCCACCGACACCAGCGTCTGCCCCTCGTAGTAAGAGGCCAGCATCTCGCAGATGTCCTGGGCCGAGGGCGTGCCCCGAAGCAGGCGGTTTTGAAGGGGGAGGGAGACGGACATGCCGCTGTACATGTCGCACAGGATGGGAGTGAATACCGGCGGCGCGGTGAGGCCGGCGATGTGCTGCATCTCGTTGAGATGGTTGTGGCGCAGTCCCAGGGCATAGAGGCTGGGACAGGCCAGGGCCGGATCCCGGCCGGGGGCCTGAAACTCGGCGATCATCTCCTTGCCCCCGCCGGAGTAGCCGGTGAGGGAGAAGCAGGAGGTGGGGTAGTCCGGGGGCAGCACCCCCATCTCCACCAGGGGGGCCGCCGTGGACAGAAAGCCCGAGGCGTGACAGCCAGGGTTGGACACCCGCTTGGAGGTGCGGATGCGCTGGCGCTGGCCGGGCAGCAGCTCGGCGAAGCCGTACACCCAGCCCGGCTGGGTGCGGTGGGCGGGAGAGGTGTCCAGGATCCGGGTGTTTGGGTTTTCCACCAGGGGGATGGTCTCCCGGGCGGTGTCCTCCGGCAGGCACAGGAGGGCCAGGTCGGCGGCGTTGAGGAATTTCTTTCGCTCCTCCACGTCCCGGCGCTTGTCCGGGTCGATGATGAGAAACTCCAGGTCGTCCCGCTGGGACAGCAGCTGGTAGATCTTCGCGCCTACCACGCCGCCCTTGCCGTCAATGAAAATTTTAGGCTTGCTCGTGGGTGGTCACCTCCTGGAATGCTTGGATATATGTGCAGGGGAGTTTCGCCGCCATCTCCCCGCTATGTAGGGGCGCACAGTGTGCGCCTGCGGGCCGGTCTGGGACCGGCCCCTACAGGAAACGAGGGAACGGCTCCTACATCCGCCGTAGGGGCGGGTCCCAGACCCGCCCGCCCCCTGCCTCCACGTCTCTGGGGCGAAAATCCTCTCCCGTCTGAAAAGCCGAAGCGCAGCTTATTTCTTCCGCGCCGCCACAAACTCCTCGATGAGGGAAATCTGCTTCTGCACCGACTCCCGCGCCGGGCCGCCGTAGACCTTTCTTCCGTTGACGCAGTTCTTCAGGGACATGGCCTCGTAGACCCCCTCGTCGAACAGCTCGGAGATGGCCCGGAAGTCCCGCAGGGTGAGGGTGTCCAGGGTCTCGTGGTTCTTGATGCACAGGTTGACCAGACGGCCCACGATCATGTACGCCTCCCGGAAGGGCATGCCCTTCTTCACCAGGTAGTCGGCGCAGTCGGTGGCGTTGATGAAGCCGCCGGCGGCCGCCCGCTCCATGTTGTGGCGGCGGACCGACAGGGTGTTCACCATGGCGGCGAAGACGGGCAGGCACTCCTCCACCGTGTCGATGGCGTCGAAGAGGGCCTCCTTGTCCTCCTGCATGTCCTTGTTGTAGGCCAGGGGCAGCCCCTTCATCATGGTCAGCAGGGTGATGAGGGAGCCGTACACCCGCCCCGTCTTGCCCCGCACCAGCTCGGCCACGTCGGGGTTCTTCTTCTGGGGCATGATGGAGGAGCCGGTGGAGTAGGCGTCGTCCAGGTCCACGAACTTGAACTCCCAGGAGCACCACAGGATGATCTCCTCGGAGAACCGGGACAGGTGCATCATCAGCAGGGACAGGTCGCTTAAAAGCTCGATGGCGTAGTCCCGGTCGGACACCGAGTCCATGGAGTTGTCAGTGGGCTTGGCAAAGCCCAGGGCCTTGGCGGTCTGGAAGCGGTCCACCGGGTAGGTGGTGGTGGCCAGGGCGCCGGCGCCCAGGGGGCACTCGTCCAGCCGCTCCAGACAGTCCTCCAGCCGGGTCACGTCCCGCTTGAACATGTTGGCGTAGGCCATCATGTAGTGGGCGAAGGTGGTGGGCTGGGCCCGCTGCAGGTGGGTGTAGCCGGGCATGACGGTGTCCAGATGCTCCTTGGCCCGCTCCACCAGCACGTTTTCCAGCTCCAGGATCTGGCCGATGATCACGGGGATCTCCTGCTTCACATACAGGCGGGTGTCCACCGCCACCTGGTCGTTTCGGGACCGGGCGGTGTGCAGGCGCTTGCCCGCGTCCCCGATGCGCTGGGTGAGCAGGGTCTCGATGTTCATGTGGATGTCCTCGTTGTCCACGGAGAACTCCACCTTGTCCGCCTCGATGTCCTCTAAAATGGCCTTCAGGCCCGCTACGATCTCCTCCACCTCGTGCCCCTCGATGATGCCCTGCTTGCCCAGCATCTGGGCGTGGGCGATGGAGCCGGCGATGTCCTGCTTGTACAGCCGGGCGTCAAACTGGATGGAGGAGTTAAAGTCATTGACTAAGGTGTCGGTCTCCTTCTGAAACCGGCCAGCCCAAAGTTTCATAATGCATTACCTCACTGATTTTATAGAGTGGAGAGTTGAGAGTGAAGAGTGGAGAGAGAGCCGCAGGTTTGGGATCTTCACTCTCCACTCTTCACTTTTCACTCCCTTATTTCAGCTTTCCCTGCTCCCGCAGCGCCTGGACGGTGTCGGGCAGGCCCCACAGGTTGATGAAGCCGGTGGCGTCGTCCTGGTTGTAGTCGCTCTCCTCGAAGGTGACCAGGTTCTCGGAGTACAGGGTCTCGGGGGAGGTGACGCCGGCGGTGATGATGTTGCCCTTGTAGAGCTTCAGCTTCACGGTGCCGGTGACATGCTCCTGGGTCTTCTCGGCGAAGGCCTGGAGGGCCTCCCGCAGGGGGGTGAACCACTTGCCGTTGTAGATCAGGTCGGCGAAGTCCACCGCCAGCTTGCTCTTCATGTGCTTGGTGTCCTTGTCGATGGTGATCATCTCCAGCACCTCGTGGGCCCGGTAGAGGATGGTGCCGCCGGGAGTCTCGTACACGCCCCGGTCCTTCATGCCCACCAGACGGTT
>CASEKM010000158.1 GCA_949288405.1 uncultured bacterium
CAGGCGGTCCAGCAGCTTGCCGGCGGCCTCCAGCACGCCCTCCTTGTGCTGGGCCACGGGGATGACCATGGCCTGGATGGGGGCGATGCGGGGGGGCAGGACCAGGCCGTTGTTGTCCCCATGGGTCATGATGATGCCGCCGATCATGCGGGTGGACACCCCCCAGGAGGTCTGGTGGGGGAAGTGGAGCTGGTTGTCCTTGCCGGTGAAGGTGATGTCAAAGGCCCGGGCGAAGCCGTCCCCGAAGTAGTGGCTGGTGCCCGCCTGGAGGGCCTTCCGGTCGTGCATCATGCACTCCACGGTGTAGGTCTCCTCGGCGCCGTTGAACTTCTCCTTGTCGTTCTCCATGAAGTCCGCGTAGATGTTCAGCATCCGCATGGTCTCTTCCCGGGCCTCTTCCTCGGTGGCGTGCATGGTGTGGCCCTCCTGCCACAAAAACTCCCGGTGGCGCAGGAAGGGGCGGCTGGTCTTCTCCCAGCGCAGGACGGAGCACCACTGGTTGTACAGCTTGGGCAGGTCCCGGTGGGAGTGGATGTATAGTGCTCGCAGAACAGGGTCTCGGAGGTGGGGCGGATGCAGTAGCGCTCCTCCAGCTTCTCGCTGCCGCCGTAGGTCACCCAGGCGCACTCGGGGGCGAAGCCCTCCACGTGGTCCTTCTCCTTCTGGAGCAGGCTCTCGGGGATGAGCATGGGCAGATACACGTTCTCGTGGCCGGTCTCCTTGAACTTCTGGTCCAGGGCGTGCTGGATGTTCTCCCAGATGGCGTAGCCGTAGGGGCGGTAGATAAACATGCCCTTGATGGAGGAGTAGTCGATGAGCTCCGCCTTCCGGCACACGTCGGTGTACCACTGGGCGAAGTCCACCTCCATGTCGGTGATCTGCTCCACCTGCTTCTTGTTGGGGTTTTGAGCCATTTGATCTCAGTCCTTTATACCAAATATTCCCGCTTTCTTTTTTTCTTCCCGCCCCTGCGGGGCGGGAGGGCAGAAGAGGGGGTGGAAAACTCGTATCCATTATTTTATAAATTCAGGGGCGAAAAGTCAAGGAAAACCGGCCGGTCCGGGAGATAAAATGGCTCACTCCGGGGTGCTGCGGACAAAGAAGGAGTACTGGCAGTCCCCCGCAAAGCCGGGCATGCGGTCCCAGGAGGCGGAGACCTGGTAGAGCCAGCCGCCCGGCCTCAGGGGAAGGGTGTCCCCGTCCAGAGAGACGTCCTCTCCCGGCGCGTCTGCATCGCCCCAGGCCTCCTCCGGCCAGCACCGGGCGGCGACGGCGTCCGGCTCCAGGGCAAAGGTCAGGGCGGCCTCCGGCTCCGGCGTCTCCAGCACCGGAGTGATCTCCCGGGCCTCCAGGGGGTGGACGCTGTCGGCGATGGCGCCGGAATAGCTCCCGTCCTCCAGCTGGTAGTTCCAGGACCAGCCGCCCCGCAGGGCGGTGCAGCTGGCCTCCCCGGCGGTGACGGTGAGCTCCGGCGGGGCCTCCGGGAACTCCATGGGCTCGGGGGCCTCCGGCTGGGCCCCGCAGGCGGACAGCAGGCAGAGGGCGGCGGAGAGGGAGAGAAGCAGGATCTGTTTCATTGTGCGTACCTCCTTGCGGATCGTCTTCTGCTTGTTTAGACGGAAACAGCGGGGAGCGGTTGCGGGGAAGCGCTGCTTTGGGCGGACGGAAAAGAAATTCCTCTGCCGCGTTGCGCCCCGGCCGGTTTTGTAGTACAATAGCTCCGTTCTGAAAAACTGCAAGGGGGAATTTCCATGGAAGCCGCCGCCCGCCGGGCCGCCATTTTATCTGTGCTGGAACAGGCCGAGGGGCCGGTGAGTGCCGCCGCCCTGGCCAAACAGTTCTCTGTCAGCCGGCAGATCATCGTGGGGGACGTGGCCCTGCTGCGGGCGGGCGGAGCGGACATCGCCGCCACCCCCCGGGGCTATGTGCTCCCCCGGGACAGCGCCGCCCTGCTGCGCACCGTGGCCTGCGTCCACGACCGGGAGGGGATGACCCGGGAGCTGGAGATCATGGTGGACCAGGGCTGCCAGGTGGTGGACGTGGTGGTGGAGCACCCCGTCTACGGCCAGCTCACCGGCCAGCTCCACCTGTCCTCCCGGTATGATGTGGGGGAGTTTATCCGCTCTGTATCCGAGAGCAGCGCCAAGCCCCTCTCCGACCTGACCGGGGGCATCCACCTGCACACCCTCCTGTGCCCCAGCGAGGAGGCCTTCCAGCGGGTGCGGGCCGCCCTGGACCAGGCGGGGTTCCTGCTCAAATAGGGGCGGCCTCTGTGCCGTCCGTCCCCGCGCCCCCGCGCGGAGGCGCTGCAAAAAAAGATTGACAAGTGGAGCGAGAGCCGCTATGATGTGGTATACAGGTGTCTTGACACCTGTATACCATTTTTGTTCCCGCCGCTCTCTCCCTGGCTCCTCCCCACGCGAGGAGGGGGCATACAGAAGAAGCGGAACGTCAACAAAGCGGGGGATTTTTGTGGAAAGTTTTAAGGCATTTCTCAAGCGGAAGAACATTGTGATCTCCGCCAAGCGCTACGGCATCGACGCCCTGGGGGCCATGGCCCAGGGGCTGTTCTGCTCTCTGCTCATCGGGACCATTTTGAACACCCTGGGCACCCAGTTCGGCATCGGCTTTCTCACCGCAAAGCTCATCACCATCAATGAAGTGGGCTATACGGTGGGCGGACTGGCCTCCTTTATGAGCGGCCCGGCCATGGCGGTGGCCATCGGCTATGCCCTCCAGGCCCCGCCCCTGGTGCTGTTCTCCCTGGTGACGGTGGGCTACGCCTGCAACGCCCTGGGCGGGGCGGGCGGCCCGCTGGCGGTGCTGTTTGTGGCCATCATCGCCGCGGAGCTGGGGAAGGCGGTGTCCAAGGAGACCCGGGTGGACATCCTGGTCACCCCCATCGTCACCATTCTGGCGGGCATCGGCTCGGCCTGGGTCATCGCGCCCCCCATCGGCGGGGCGGCGGACGCCTTCGGCCAGCTGATCATGCGCACCACCCAGTTGCAGCCCTTCTTTATGGGCATCCTGGTGTCGGTGCTGGTGGGCATCGCCCTGACCCTCCCCATCTCGTCGGCGGCCATCTGTTCCGTGCTGGGCCTCACGGGGCTGGCGGGAGGCGCCGCCGTGGCCGGCTGCTGCGCCAACATGGTGGGCTTCGCGGTGCTGTCCTTCCGGGAGAACCGGTGGGGCGGCCTGGTGAGCCAGGGTATCGGCACCTCCATGCTCCAGATGCCCAACATTGTGAAAAATCCCCGGATCTGGCTGCCCGCCATCCTCACCTCCGCCGTCACCGGCCCCCTGGCCACCTGTGTGTTCCATCTGGAGATGAACGGGGACCCCATCAACTCGGGCATGGGCACCTGCGGCTTCTGCGGCCAGCTGGGGGTGTGGACCGGCTGGGTGAACCCCAGCGCCAAGGCCATTGCCAACGGGGCCGCCGCCATCGCCCCCACCGCCTTGGACTGGGCGGGGCTGCTCCTCATCTCATTTGTCCTCCCCGCCGTGCTCACCTGGCTGTTCGGCCTGTTTTTCCGAAAGATCGGCTGGATCAAGCCGGGGGACCTGACTCTGCCCCAGTGACGGGGGGAAAGGCATTTGGTTGGGAAACGGTCAAAATGTAAAATCTTCGTGAGACATCTTGCTTTTTCCCCAAAAGTAGGGTATCCTCTCCCCTGGGATTTTCCCAAAAGCGGCGCCAATCGCGGGGAGGAGACAACATGAAAAAACGCAGCCGGCTGCTGGCCCTGTTTTACATGGTGCTCAGCTGCGTCCTGTGCAGTATCGCGGTAAACTGGGTGGCTCTGCCCAACGGCTTTGTGGTGACGGGGCTCACCGGTCTGTCTATGACGGCGGCCCACTTTGTGGGGATCAACTACGCGCTGATCTTCTATGCCCTGACTCTGGTGATGCTGCTGGGCACCTTCCTGAGCCTGGGGTACAAGGAGGTCTCCAACATCGTCTTCCTGTCGGTGCTCTACCCCCTGGTGCTGTGGGTGCTCAACCACGTGCAGGTGGAGATCATTTTGCAGGAGAAGCTCATCGCCGTCATGCTCTTCGGCGTCATCTACGGCGTGGGGGCGGGGATCACCTACCGCATGGGGTACTCCTACGGGGGGACCGACACCCTGGCCAAGATCTTGAAGAAGAAGGTCTTCCGGGCCCAGGAGCTGAAAAACATCATGCTGGCGCTGGAGGGCTCCATCATGGTGGTCATGCTCTTGGCCTTCAGCCTGGACGTGGTGGCCTACGCCTTCGTGGGTCAGATCATCTACATCAACTGCATGAACTATATGGTCTTCAACCTGGGGCCCAAGCTGTACGAGGTGGAGATCATCTGCGACCACCCGGACCAGATCGAGCGCTTCATCATCGACGAGATCCACAAGAGCGCCACCATCGACCAGGTGATCGGCGGCTACTCCAAGGAGCCCAAGGTCCAGCTGGACTGTGTGTGCAACTCCCGGGAATATGTCCAGCTCCGGGAGTTCATCCGGGACCAGGGGTACGACTGCTTCATCAAGGTCTATCCCCTCACCCATGTGTTCGGCCACAACAAGGACTTCCACCGCCTGGACGACGAGAATCTGGAGTGACAAAAATCCCGCAGCGCAGGCTGCGGGATTTTTTATGCCTTGGGAGCGATGCGGTCCAGCCGCCTGATGAGAAATTGGGCGCACAGCCCGGTAAACAGGCCGCTGGCCGCCCCGGCGATCACCAGGTAGGGGAGGTAGGCCAGCACCGCCCAGGTCTTCATCAGGGCGGCGGCCACCAGCAGCTGCCCCAGGTTGTGGAAGACGGCGGAGACGGGGCTGCACAGCCAGAGCTGC
>CASEKM010000159.1 GCA_949288405.1 uncultured bacterium
ATTCTCAGTATAGCAAAGGGAGCTTTTATTTCCTACTCTCCGCTAAAGCTCTTACGGAACTCCCCGGCATAGCCGGGGGTTTTCGGGCTACAAAAAACCTCTCGCCTCCGAAAAATCGGAGGCGAGAGATTTTTTCAGCCTATAAACGCCATTACATCCCGGCCAGGATCTCCTCCAGATCCTCACGGGTGTAGCGGTAGACCTTGTCGCAGAACTGACAGGTGAGCTCCGCCTTGCCCTGCTCCGCGATCAGGTCGGCCAACTCCTCCCGGCCCATGCTGATCAGGGCCCGGGTCACCCGGTCCCGGGAGCAGTAGCAGCGGTACTCCACCGGGTGGGTCTCCAGGATCTCCAGCTCAAAGTCGGACAGCACCGCCCGCAGCAGGCCCTCTCCGTCCAGACCGCCCTCCAGGGCGCGGCTCACCGAGCCCACCCGGGCCACTCCGGCCTCGATTTTGGTGATGATGTCCTCACTCGCGCCGGGGAGGAGCTGGATCAGGTAGCCCCCGGCGGCGGTGACGCTCTGGTCGGTGCCCACCAGCACCCCCAGGGCGCAGGCGGTGGGGATCTGCTCGCTCTCCACAAAGTAGGCGGCCACGTCGTCGGCAATCTCCCCGGACAGCAGATCGATGGTCCCGATATAGGGCTCCTTCATCCCCAGGTCCTTGATGACGGTAAGACTGCCGTTCTCCCCCACGGCCCGGCCCACATCCAGCTTGCCGGGCGCCTTCTCCATCAGCTCTACGTGGGGGTTCTGCACATAGCCCCGCACGTTGCCGCAGTCGTCCGACACCGCCAGCACAGTTCCCAGGGGACCTCCCCCCTTGATCTGCAGGGTGACGGAGGACCCGTCGATCTTCAGGGCGTCCCCCATCATGGAGGCGGCCATCAGGGTCCGCCCCAGCGCCGCCGTGGCCACCGGGAGCAGCGTGTGGATGTTCCGGGCCCGCTCCACCAGGTCCCGGCCGGTGATCACAGAGGCCTTCACATAGCCGTCCGTGGTAATCGCTCGTATGATCTCGTCGCGCATGGTAGTTCTCCTTGTGTCTCGATTCAGATTTGTGTGGTCATGCGGGGGTCCTTCCGGGCCACGAAGAAGATCCGGTCCTCCCCCGCCTTGGGGGCGCGCATCTTCCGGTTGCCGTACTGCCGGATCTCCTGGAAGCCCGCCGCCTGGAGGAAGCCGGTGAGCTCCTCGGGGGTGTAGGCCCGCTCCTGATGGAGCTCCTCCCCCCGCTCCCACTGGCCGGTCCCCCCGTCCAGGCGGAACAGGTCCATAAAATAGGAGCACAGGCGGCTGCGCCTGCTGTACTCCGCCCGCCACACACAGTAGGTATCCTCCGTCTCGTCCAGGAACACCTGGCCGTCCAGGCTCTGGAGCTTGGCCGGGGTGTTGATGTCAAACAGGAACAGGCCCCCGGGCATGAGGAACAGGTACACCCGTTCAAAGGCCTTCTTGAGCTTCCTGGGGTCCGTGACATAGTTCACACTGTCCAGACAGCACACACAGGCGTCGATGGTGCCGTACAGGTCCAGCTTTTCCATGGGCTGGCACAGGAAGATGGGGGGGACTCCCTCCACATCCCGGTTCTTCTCCGCCGCCTCGGTGAGCATCTCCGGGGAGCGGTCCACCCCGATCATCTCATAGCCCCGCCGGGCCAGCTCCCGGGTGAGGGAGCCGGTGCCGCAGGCCAGATCCAGCACCGTCCTGCCGGGCAGGCCCTTTTTGCGGAAGTGAGCCTCAATATAATCGGCCCAGGCGGGGTAGCCCACATCGTAGGTCAGCTCGTCGTAGCACCCCGCCAGAAACTCATAGCTCCCCATGTTCCCCATCCTCCTTCAAGCGGGGGATCACCGTGCGGTAGCCGTTGGCCCCGTAATGGAGGCACCGGTTCACCCGGCTGATGGTGGCGCTGGAGGCCCCGGTGCGCTCCAGGATCTCGCTGTAGATCAGGCCCTGGTCCAGCAGCATGGCCACCTCCATCCGCTGCTCCATGGCTTTCAGCTCGGACACGGTACACAGATCCTGGAGAAACTGCTTGCACTCCTCCAGCGTGTGGACCTCCAGCAGGGCCTGGTACAGCAGGTCGCTGGAGGGCTTGTCGTAAAATTTGGACATGAGAGACTCCTTTCCCCCATAAACACGGTAACACAGCGGCACAGTCCGCTTTTTGATATTGTAACACATTAGTCTGCGAAAGTAAACAGAAAATGTTCCCGCCTCAACGCCCGAGGCCCGCTCTCCCCGCCGCGTCGCACATTCCCCTCCCCCGGCATAGCCTGGAGCAAAGAGGAGGTGCCGCCATGGAGAAACGGTCCCCGGAGCGCCCGGCGCTCCAGATACAGTGGAAGACGGAACAGCGGGTCCTCACCCTGGAGCGGGTCCCGGTGCTGGAGCTGACCCTCTCCTACCCCCAGGCCGCAGGCGGGGGCCGGGGCGGGGCGCGGATCAGCCGCTACTACCAAAAGCTGGCCCAGGTCTGGCAGGACCGCTGGGGCCGGGAGACCTACTGGTGGGCCTGTATTGACCGCGTCCAGAAGGGGGCGCGCTTTGCTCCCTGGACGGCCCGGCTGGAGGGGGCGGTGCGCTTCCAGAACGAGGACCTGCTCTCCATCCGTATGGACGCCTGGGAGACGCGGGGGGACGGCCGCCCCCTCCAGGTGTCCGCCGGGGACAACTGGCAGCTCCCCGACGGGGTCCCCCTTCCGGCGGGCAGCTGCCTTCCCAGGAGAGGGCGGAACCGGCTGATCCAGGCGCTCCTGGCCCAGGGAGAGGCCCGGCGGGCGGCGGGGGACTGTTTTCTGGACCGGGATTTCGCACAAAAGCTGCCCCGGGCCCTGTCCCCCCGCCGGTGCTGCCGCACGGAGGATGGGTGGGAGTTCTACCTCCCCCAGTGCGCCCTGGCCCCGGCGGTGGAGGGGGTGGTGACCCTCTCCCTGTCAGAGGGCTCCGCCGGCACACCGGTCTAGCCTCCGCGCCGCCGGCCAACCGAAAACCGCCCGCCGGGGTTCTCCCCGGCGGGCGGTGTCTTATGCTTTTTCTCCCAGGCGCTCCAGCAGTTCCCCGATTCGGGACTCCCCGTACACAGTAATCCCGTGGGCGGACAGCAGCTCCGCCGCCACCCCGGAGCCGGGGATCAGGGTACGGGTAAAGGTGCCGTCGTACACCTGCCCAAATCCGCAGGAGGGGGAGCGTTCTTTCAGCACCGCGCAGGTGCAGCCGTATTTTCGGGCAATTTCCAGGGCCCGCTCCGCCCCGGCGCGGTACTCCGCCGTCACGTCTATCCCCTCCCGGTTCACCACCCGGCCGCCGGGCTGGCGCTCCGCCGGGGGGCGGGGGGTGGGCAGGCCGCCCAGCACCTCGGGGCACACGGGGACCAGGACGTGGCCCTGGGCCGTCAGGCGGTCCAGGGTGGGATTTCTCTTCGAGGCCCCGTCGTACCGGCATGGGGTCCCCAGCAGACAGGCGCTGACCAGAATGTGCATGAACTCCACTCCTTGCTTCTGCGGCGCGCCGGGCCTTCGTGCCCTGCCGCGTTTGGGAAACCCCTGGTTGCAGGGACGGCCCTTGGCCGCCCGCATGTTTGGGGCATGGGAGAAACACCCGCGCCGGGGCCGCCGCGGGCCGCGCAGGACGGGCGCCGGGCCCGGTCAATCCGAAAAAACGGCCCGCTGGCGTTCCAGCGGGCCGTCTGCCCTCAATGTGTCAGATCATACTTCACCCGGGTCTGCAGCAGCTCGTCCCGGTCCACCTTGCGGATCAGGGCGCGGGCGTTGTTGTGGTTGGTGATATAGGTGGGGTCCTCGGAGAGGATGTAGCCGACGATTTGATTGACCGGGTTATAGCCCTTCTCCTGAAGCGCCTGGTACACAGAGGCCAGAATCGCCTTGATCTCCAGATCCCGCTGGTCGCCCAACCGGAACTTTCTGGTATAGTCCATCTCGTCCATCGAAAACACCTCCTGAAAACATCTGGAACATTTGTGCTTAGTTTACTCCAAAAAAGCCGTTCTGTAAAGGGCGGCGGAGCAAATTTTAATAAAAATTTAGATTTCTCTCCCCGGCCGCCAGGCGCGGCGGCAAAGATGAGAAACGGCGCGGCCCCGAAGAGCCGCGCCGAAGTCAAATCTATGTGCGATTACACCAGCTTGGCGCCGTTGACCTTGACGCCGGGGCCCATGGTGGAAGCCACCACGCAGCTCTTGATATACTGGCCCTTGGCAGCGGCGGGCTTGGCCTTCACGATAGCGCCCATGATGGCGTTGAAGTTCTCAGCCAGCTTCTCGGGGCCAAAGGAGACCTTGCCGATGGGGCAGTGGATGATGTTGGTCTTGTCCAGACGGTACTCCACCTTACCGGCCTTGATCTC
>CASEKM010000160.1 GCA_949288405.1 uncultured bacterium
CCGGCTGGTGCTGTATCTCCACTACTACCAGGGGTACACCGCCCAGGAGATGGGGGAGCTGCTGGGCAGAAATCCCTCCACCCTGCGCACCTGGCTGGCAAAGGCAAGGCAGAGGCTGAAAAAAACTTTGGAGGTGGAAGAGTATGGACGACCGTGACGTCCGCCGGGTATTCCGCCAGGTGAGACCCACCCGGGAACAGGAGGAGGCCATGCTGGGGCGGATTTTAGACGGCGAACCGGAGAACAGAGGGACGAGGCGGATCAAGAAACCCGTGCTGGTGCTGGCCGCCGCCCTGGCGGTGACCGTCTGCGCAGGGGCGGGTATCGCCCTGCGGCAGGCCCAGACCCGTTACTTCGATACCCCGGAGGAGGCCTGGTCCGCCCTCATGGAGGCGCAGGGGACGGATGCGCCCAGGGTGGGCGTTTACCTCCCCAGGGAGGAGGACCGCGACTTTCCAGACCTGGTCCCCTGGGACCTGCAGGCAGAGATGTCCCATATGGACCAGGTCACTGCCCACGCCTTTGGCTCCCCAGAGGACGGGTGGACAGAGATGTGCTCCGGCTGGGATTCCTATCGGACCTACTCCCTCTATCAGGCGGATACCCTGGCTGGTCTGTCGGAGTTCTGGCCGGTCGAGGTCCCCGACTTCACGTGGCTGGATGAAACATACCTCCCCCTGCCCGGCGGGCACGTTTTTTCCAAGTCGGAGTATCCCCGTACCCCCTCTGGCGACGGTTCCAGTTTCAGCGGGATCTATCAGAGGGAGGGCGGCGCGCAGATTTGGCTGGACTGGTCCTTCTATCTCCGCCGCCAGGTAAGCGACCGGTATCATGTAAAAGATCCCCAGGCACAGGTGGAGGAGTACACCACAGAGGACGGCATGGAGGTCTCCATCCAGTGGACCGCCTCCATCAGCGGCCAGTCCCAATTTTATGCCCGCTGCGGGTACGGCTACGCCTCGTTCTCCGCCCAGGGCTGCAGCCTCACCCCGGAGGAGCTCCACGCGCTTCTGGACCACATGAACCTGTCCGCGCTGACCCACTACCGGCCATAGCGGCATCAAGGGGAGAGAACTTAGCTTCTCTCCCCTTTGCCAAACAGTTCCATTCCCCCGATGACGATCAGGAACCCCCCGAAGCACTTGCGCAGCAGCTCCACCTCTAGGGCGGTGGCCGCCCAGGCGGCCAGGGCGGCAAAAAGCAGTCCCGCCCCGATGGCGGGCAGGAGCACCGGCTTGACCACATATCCGTTTTTCAGGTGGGCGGGCAGGGCCATCAGCCCGGCGGGGAGGAAGTACAGCAGGTTGATCCCCTGGGCCAGGTGCTGGTCCAGACCGGCGAACACGGTCATATACACCAGCAGCAGGGTGCCGCCCCCCACCCCAAAGCCGGACAGCACCCCGGTGACGGCCCCGGCCAGCAGGGGGAAAAGCCACTCGTTCACCCCAGAAAGCACCTCGCTCCCCCATAGATGAGCAGGGCCCCAAAGAGGCGCTTCAGCCAGGGCAGCTTCATCCCCTGGAACCACCTGCCCCCCAGCCAGCCCCCTACGGTCCCGCCCGCCAGATAGGGCAGCGCGGCCATCAGATCCAGTCCTCCCCGCATCAGATAGACGGCCACTGACAGTGCGCACAGGGGGAGGATCACCGCCACCGACGTGGCAAAGGCCCGCCGCTGGTCCAGCCCACACACCCGGGTGAGCAGGGGGACCAGCACCGAGCCGCCCCCGCCTCCAAAGAATCCGTTGGCCAGTCCCGCCGCCGCCCCGGACAGGGCGTAGCGCAGCTTCCCGCCTTGTTCCATATAAAACACCCCTTCCGGCCTAGTTTGCCGGAAGGGGCGCGTTTTTATGCCTCCAAAGTGCTGGGAACCCCGGGGACAGCCCCTATTTATTGGAGCCGGTCCAGCCGCCCGGCCTGAATGGCGGGCAGATTGCGCCGGATGCGCTCCCTCGGCCAGTCCCACCAGCGCAGCTCCAGCAGAGCGGCGGTGGTCTCCGGATCGAACCGGGGGCGGATGGGTTTGGCGGGCACGCCGCCCACAATGGTGTAGGGGGACACGTCCCGGGTGACCACCGCCCGGGCTCCGATGACGGCCCCGTCCCCGATGGTGACGCCGGATAAAATCACCGCCTCATAGCCGATCCACACGTCGTTTCCCACCGTGATGTCCCCTCGGTTGTCCCAGGCATCGGTGACGCGGGATTTCTCCAGACCCCACTCCTCAAAAAACAGGGGGAAGGGGTAAGTGGACAGGGACCGCATGGTGTGGTTGGCGCTGGTAAAGAGAAATTTTGCTCCGCAGGCGATGGAGCAGAACTTTCCAATGGTCAGTCTGTCCCCGTTGACGGGGTAGTGGTAGAGCACGTTGTTGGTCTGAAAGTCCGTGGGGTCGTGGACAAAATCGTTGTACATGGTGTACTCGCCAACGGTGATATTGGGATTTGTGATCACCGGCCTCAGGTAAATGGTCTGCCGGTCCCCGGTGCGGGGGTAAATTTCTTTCTCTGGAATCGCCATCAAAAAACCTCCTGACTGTTATTTGATCTCCGCCGCGATTCCAGTCAGGGCAATACAGCGCTTCACGCATACCACCTCTTTGGGGCTATTGTATCACCCGCGCTCCTCCGGCGCAAGGGGGGCGGGGCGGCCCGCCCGCTGGTCCAGCAGATCCTTCCCACGCTCTGAAAACTGGCTGATGAGCTCCACCACCTGCTCCCGGAGGAGGTCCCGGCTGCGGATATAGGCGTGGTACCCCCCGTAGACCGTGTAGCTGAGGAAAATATGCATGTCCGGATTCTGGGCATACTCCGGGTGCTGCCGGAACACCAGCTGCTTCAAGCCCTCCTCCAGCTTCTCCACCAGCCGCCCGCTGCGGCTGCCGGAGAAGATGACCTGAATGGTCTCCTCCTGGGCGGCGTAGGAGCGAAACAGCTCCTGTGTGAACCGGCCGGGGTGTTCCAACACGTCCTCCGGCCGGGGGAGGCCGAAGATCACCCGCTCCACCACCTCCGTCTCCAGGGCGTCGGACAGGGCGTACAGGTCCTCGTAGTGGGCGTAGAAGGTGGACTTGTGGATGCGCGCCCCCTGGCACAGCTCCTTCACCGTGATCTTCTCCAGGGGCTTTCTCCGGCGCAGGTCCAGAAAGGCCGCCTGAATGTTCTGCTTTGTCTTTTCCACCCGCAGGTCCACGGGACATCTCTCCTTTTTCGACTCTTTCCGCCTATGGTCGGATAACCGACTCTTGACGGAAATTGGCTCTGGTGTTTCCTCCTCCGGCTCTGGTAGGGTGGGAACAGACGAGTTTGTGGAACAGGAGGAGTTTTATGGAGCTTCCAGTATTTTACGCCGGGTCTGCCTTTGACGCCCATCAGTACCTGGGCGGCCGCCTCACCGGGGAGGGGGCGGTGTTCCGTACCTTCGCCCCGGCGGCGGAGAAAGTTTCCCTCATCGGGGAATTCAGCGGCTGGGCGGAGCTGCCCATGGAGCGGGTCCGCGACGGGAACTTTTGGGAGTGCGCGGTCCCCGGCGCCCGGGCCGGAATGATGTACAAGTTCCGGGTCTATCAGAGAGACGGCCGGGTGCTGGACCGGTGCGACCCCTACGGCTATTATATGGAGCTGCGCCCCAACAGCGCCTCCATTTTGTGGGACCACACCGCCTACCGCTTTCAGGACGAGGCCTGGCAGAAGCGGCCGGTGAACTGGCTGGGGGAGCCGCTGAACATCTATGAAGTCCACCTGGGCTCCTGGCGGCAGGACCCGGAGCGGCCCAACGGCTGGTATTCTTACCGGGAGCTGGCGGAGCCCCTGATCGCCTACGCCAGGGACATGGGGTACAACGCCCTGGAATTTCTGCCCCTGGCGGAGCACCCCAGCGACCAGTCCTGGGGGTACCAGATCACCGGATTTTTCAGCCCCACCGCCCGGTACGGCACCCCGGACGACCTGAAGTACCTGGTGGACCGGTGCCACCAGGCGGGGCTGGCAGTTTTTATGGACTTTGTGCCCGCCCACTTCGCCCCCGACGACTACGGACTCTGGAACTATGACGGCGCCCCCCTGTACCAGTACCCCAGCCCCGACGTGGGGGACAGCGCCTGGGGCAGCTGCTCCTTCCAGCACTCCCGGGGGGAGGTGCGCAGCTTCCTCAACTCCGCCGCCGCCCTGTGGCTGGAGACCTACCACTTCGACGGCCTGCGGGTGGACGCGGTGGGCAATCTGATCTACTGGAACGGGGAGCGGGCCCGGGGGGAAAACCAGGGAGGGATCTTCTTCCTGCGGGAGCTGAACCGGGGGCTGAAACAGCGCTTCCCCAAGGCTCTGCT
>CASEKM010000161.1 GCA_949288405.1 uncultured bacterium
CTGTATGATGCGCCGCAACCGGTACATGGTGGACCGGTCCGCCCGGATTCTGGCGGTGTACGACGGGGTCCCCCAGGGGGGGACCGCCCAGACCCTGGCCTATGCCCTGCGGAGAGGGCTCCACGTCACCATGATCGATCTGGAGTGAGGCTGACGCCATGAACGTTTTACTGCACATCTGCTGCGCCCCCTGCGCCAACCAGCCCATCCGCCTGCTGCGGGAGGAGGGGAACGCCGTCACCGGCTTCTGGTTCAACCCCAATATCCACCCCTACACTGAGTATCAGGCCCGGAAGCGCACGCTGGAGGAGTATGCCCGAGAGATCCAGATGAAGCTGGTGATCGGCGGGACCTATGATCTGCGCTCCTTCATCACGAACGTGGCGGACAACATCGACGGCCGCTGCGCCTACTGCTATCGGGTCCGTATGGAGGAGACCGCCCGCTATGCCGCCGAGCACGGGTACGAGGCCTTCACCACCTCCCTGCTTATCTCCCCTTACCAGAGGCACGAGGCCATCCGGGCTGCCGCCCAGGCCATGGGGGAGAAGTACGGGGTGCGGTTTCTGTACCGGGACTTCCGCCCCCTGTTTCAGGCGGGACAAAATTTTGCCCGGGCCCACGGCTTTTATATGCAGAAGTACTGCGGCTGTATCTTCAGCGAGGAGGACCGGTACATGGCCGCCAAGCGGAAGAAAAAAGAGCGGCAGCAGGCCGCCGGTTAGATCATTGGCTGAGAAAGGGCCCCGTCGCATGACGGGGCCCTCGTTTGCTTGTTTGCTGGCTGGCGGCTCACAGCTCGCTGATGGGGGTGGTGAGCAGCTCCCACAGGTCCACCACCTTGGCTCCGGCGGGGGGTTCCGTTTCAGGGGCGGCGCTGGCGGCCTGATATGTTCCATCCATCTCCATGGTCATGCCGGACATCTCAAAGAGGAAGGTCATGTCCTCTCCCTTCAGCTCCATGGTCATGGTCATCTCCCCGCCGGTGGCGGCGTCGGCGGCGGTCATCTCCATGCCGTAGCCGTTGATCTTGCCGGCGCTGGAGTACAGGGTGAAGCGGACGGTGGCCCCGTCCTGCTCCAGGGTGCTGGTGTAGGTGGAGCCGGACTTCTGGAAGCTGCTGTCCCCCAGGAGCAGATTGAAGGCCTCCAGGTAGTCCTTGGTGGTGAGCCCGCTGGTCAGGGGCAGCATATCGCTGTCCAGGATGTCCTCCAGGGACTGGGCAAAGGTCATGTCCTCGCTGGCGCTGGCGGCGTTCAGAGCGATGAGCTCCTCATAGACGCCGGGGCCGTAGGCCTCGTCGTACACCGCCTTCATGTCCAGGCTGTACCACTGGTCGGGGATCTGAACGTCAGATTTCTCCCCGTTGATTTCCACATTGCTTAACAGCCAGTTCAGGTCCTCGGACTGGAAATACAGGTAGAGCATGCCGGTGTCCAGGTCGGCCCGCATGTCCAGGTCCATGTCGGTGGGGGAGATGGGCTGCCCCTCCAGAGTGCCGCCCAGGCTTATCGTTGTATCCATTTGGAAGGCGGTTTGATTTGCAACCATATTGTAGCTACCACCCACCGTGTTGACGATTTCGGCGGTGACAGGGTAAGAAGTGCCATCTGTCTCGATGTACGTTCCCTCTGAGACGCTGGGCATGGAAATCAGATAAGAGCCCTCCACCTGATAATTGCCCTGGGAATACTTCCGGGCGTAGTCCAGATACTGGTCCATCAGCTCATAGGTCTCGGTGTTCTCCGCCAGGATGGCCTCCACATCGTCGATGATGACGGTGGAGGTGGTCCCGTCCCAGCCCACCCGGTAGCCCAGGGCGTCGGCCACCAGGCCCACGGGGATGTAGGTGCGGCTGGCGGCGGCGTCGATGTAGGGGGCCGCGTCGGCGGTGTAGTCCTCCACCACCTGCACCTGATCCCCGTGGGGACCGGCGGTGGTGTTCCCCTCATACTGGACGGAGAAGGTGTTGGAGCCGATGGCCAGCTTCACCGTCAGATCCCCCTGCTTCTCCGTGCCCTGGAAGGAGGTATAGGTCACATCAGGCTTGACGGCGGTGACCGTCCGGGCCTCGCCGTCCCAGGTGATCTGGTCCGCGGGGAAGCCCAGGGCCTCAAAGGTGGCCGCCATAGGCAGGAAGGAGCGGCCGTCCTTCAGCACCGGGGCGGCGTCGGTGAAGGTCACCGGCTCTCCGTTTACCAGCAGGGTGAAGTCCCCCGGCTCGGCGGCCAGGGACGGGGTGCACAGCAGGGCGGTCAGGATGCCGCCGCACAGAATGGGGCGCAGCAGTGATTTCATGGTGGTGCTTCCTCCTTTGCGAAATACATGGGGGCGGAGGGCCGCCCCGGGTCCGGCTGCCTGCGGGTCCGGTGGGAGGCAGGCAATATCGAATATCGCTATTTCTGACCTCATTGTAGCGCCCGGAACCGGAAATGTCAAGAGAGCGGGCACACTTCTTTGTGAAAAAGATGTAAAGATTTTGGCGGACGCGGGGGAAAATCGGACGGAGCGCACAACTGGGGCGGACAAAAAACTCCGGTTCCCAGGGAGGGGACCGGAGACGGCATTTTAAAAATAATTGACGGACCGCTTACAAAGCACTTGACAAAAAAATACCAGGCATGGTACAATAAAATGCTTTCATGTTCCTGTGGAAGGGGGCTACTTCCCCTTTTAACTTGGGGACAGTGTAGCACATGTCCTGAGAAAAGGCAAGGGACATGGTCAGGAATTCATCAACGCGTCCGGGTGTTCGGAAAGCGGCCCTTCCCCTGGAATTGTAGGTTTTCCACAAAGAAAAGGGCGGTTTTCCCGGCAAACGGACCGGAAAACAGGAGATCCACCCGTTTAGTGCAGAAGAAAGCGAGTTGATTTTTTAGCATGGTCGTAAAGGATGTAATGTATGGCAAGACAAAGCGCAAGAGCTTTGCCCGGTACCAGGAGATCCTGGACATGCCCAACCTGCTGGAGGTCCAGAAGAAGTCCTACCAGTGGTTCTTGGACACCGGCCTGCGGGAGGTGTTCAAGGATGTGGACGCCATCACCGACTACGCGGGCAACCTGGAGCTGAGCTTCATCGACTACTCCATGGATGAGAAGCCCAAGTACGACGTGGAGGAGTGCAAGGCCCGGGACGCCACCTACGCCGCTCCCATCAAGGTGAAGGTCCGCCTGCGCAACAAGGAGACCGAGGAGATCAAGGAGCAGGAGATCTTCATGGGCGACTTCCCCATTATGACCAACTCCGGCACCTTCGTCATCAACGGCGCCGAGCGTGTCATCGTCTCCCAGATCACCCGCTCCCCCGGCATGTACTTCAGCGACACGGCGGACAAGGCGGACAACCACACCTACGCCACCACCGTCATCCCCTACCGGGGCGCCTGGCTGGAGTATGAGACCGACCTGTCCAACGTGTTCTATGTGCGCATCGACAAGAACCGCAAGCTGCCCATCACCTGTCTGATCCGGGCCATCGGTCCCAAGACCGACGCGGAGATCATCGACATGTTCGGCGAGGACGAGCGCATCCTGTCCACCCTGGAGAAGGACCCCTGCAAGACCTATGAAGAGGCCATGCTGGAGATCTACCGCAAGCTGCGCCCCGGCGAGCCCCCCACGCTGGACTCCGCCGAGACTCTGCTCAACGCCACCTTCTACGACCCCCGCCGGTACGACCTGTCCGCCGTGGGCCGCTATAAGTTCAACAAGAAGATGGCCCTGTGGACCCGCCTGGCGGGCCGCACCCTGGCCCTGCCCGTGGCCGACCCCCGCACCGGCGAGATCATCGCCGAGGCCGGCGAGACCCTCACCCGGGAGCGGGCCAAGGAGCTGGACAGCCGGGGCGTGAACGAGGCCGTGCTGGATGTGGACGGCAGACAGGTGAAGGTGTTCTCCAACAACATGGTGGACATGAAGAACTTCGTGGACTTCGACCCGGAGAGCTGCGGCATCACCGAGATGGTGTCCTTCCCCGTGCTGTGCCAGCTGCTGGACCGCCGGGAGAGCGAGGGCCTGTCCGCCGAGGACTTCCAGGACCTGGTGAAGGAGAGCGCGGACGCCCTCATTCCCAAGCACATCACCGCCGAGGACATCCTGGCCTCCATCAACTACCTGGACTGCCTGGCCAACGGCGTGGGCACCCCCGACGACATCGACCACCTGGGCAACCGCCGCCTGCGCTGCGTGGGCGAGCTGATCCAGAATCAGTTCCGCATCGGCTTCAGCCGCATGGAGCGGGTCATCCGGGAGCGCATGACCACCCAGGACCTGGACGTGGTCACCCCCCAGAGCCTCATCAACATCCGCCCCGTCACCGCCGCCAT
>CASEKM010000162.1 GCA_949288405.1 uncultured bacterium
AGGGGGAAGCCTTGCCCGCGGGCCGGTCTGGGACCGGCCCCTACGGAATCCCCCCGCCCCCTCCGGGGGCACCCCCCTTTCACAAGGGGGGCTTGTCACGGGTGCACATCTAAAAGGCTCCCCCCTCGCGGGGGAGCTGTCCCCGGAGGGGACTCAGGGGGGAGGCGGTGAGGCTGTGCTTTTGGGTTCTCCCTCCGTCACCGCCCTCTTAGAGGGAGGCTTTTAAGGGGGTACATCCCTCCAAGCCCTCCCCTTTAGGCTGACTCCCCTTGACAAGGGGAGATGGCCGAAGGCCAAAGGGGGTAGGGAGGGCCACGAAGTGGCGGGGGGATTCCGTCGAGCGCAAAGTTTTCGTTATTCAGAATCCCCCAGTCACCGCCTAACAGCGGGGGCAAGCCCCCGCCCTACATGGTGCGTCGTCCGCAGGGCCCGAAACCCGTCGGGCCGCCCCGCTCAGGGCCAACCCAGAGGCTTCTCTGGGGAAAACCCAAGCGGAAAAATTGCCGCACTGCGAAACCGTCCGGTTTTGGTTGTATTTTATCGGGGCATCTGCTATAATAAAATTCTAATTTTATCGCCTATCGCTGACGCCCTGGAAGGAGGGGGTTCCATGTGAATCGAAAACTGCCTCAGCTGCTTCAGCCCAGTCTGCAGCTCTACTTTGTCTGCCTGGTCCTCTTCGCCCTGGTATCCGCCCTGTTCAGCTGGCCTCTGGCCGTGCTGGAGCTGGCGGTGGTGGTCCTGCTGGCCCTCTATCACCGCAGCGGCCTGCGCAAGCGCCGCCGGGAGATCACCAAGTATATTGAAAATATCACCGGCAACGTGGACATCGCCACCAAGGACACCATGGTGAACTCCCCCCTGCCCATGATCATCTTCCGCCCGGAGAGCGGGGACATCATCTGGACCAACGACCGGTTTCTCCAGCTCACCGGCGACCGGGAGCACCTGTTCGACGCCAAGCTGGAGACGGTGATCCCCGGCTTTGACACCCGCTGGCTGCTGGAGGGGAAGAGCGAGTGCCCCGACCAGATCCGGCTGGGCGAGCGGCGCTTCTTGGTATACGGCCACCTGGTCCGGGCCAGCGAGCGGGGCGGCGGTTTTCTGGCCACCACCTACTGGGTGGACATCACCGAGCTGGCCACCACCCACGACCGCTATGAGGCCAGCCGCCCGGTGGTGGCGGTGCTGCTGCTGGACAACTACGAGGATCTGATGAAGAACCTGACGGAGAACCAGCGCTCCACCATTTACTCCGAGGTCAACGCCCGGCTGGACGCCTGGGCGGCGGGCACCGGGGGCATGCTCCGGCGCATCGAGCGGGACCGGTACCTGTTCCTGTTTGAGCAGCAGTATCTGGCCCGGTTCGTGGAGCAGAAGTTTGACATTCTGGATACCATCCACCAGGTGGTCAGTCCCGCCGGCCTGTCCGCCACCTTCTCCATCGGCATCGGGGTGGACGGCTCCTCCTTCCAGGAGCTGCTCCAGTTCGCCAACCTGTCCATCGAGATGGCCCTGTCCCGGGGGGGCGACCAGGCGGTCATCCGCAACAAGTTCACCTTCGAGTTCTTCGGTGGCCGGTCCAAGGAGACGGAGAAGCGCACCAAGGTGAAGAGCCGGGTCATGGCCAACGCCCTGTCCGCTCTGGTGGCCGACTCCTCCGGGCTGTTCATCATGGGCCACCGCTCCCCGGACAACGACTGCATCGGCGCCGCCGCCGGTGTGGCCGCCATCGCCCGGAAGAAGGGGGTGGCCGCCCACATCATCCAGGAGCCAGGCACGCCCCCGGCCAAGCCCCTCACCGACCGGCTGCTCCAGCTGCCCGAGTACCGGGACTGCTTCCTCTCCGCCCAGGAGGCTCTGCTGCTCATGGACAACCGCTCCCTGGTGGTGGTGGTAGACACCAACCGCCCCGAGCAGGTGCAGTCCCAGGAGGTGCTGGAGTCCTGCAACCGCATCGCCGTCATCGACCACCACCGCCGGGCCGCCACCTATATCGAGGGGGCCGCCCTGAACTACCACGAGCCCTACGCCTCCTCCGCCTCGGAGCTGGTCACCGAGCTGCTGCAGTATATCGCCGACCCCACCGACCTGACCCGGGTGGAGGCGGAGGCCCTGCTGGCGGGCATCGTACTGGACACCAAGAACTTCTCCATGCGCACCGGCGGCCGCACCTTTGAGGCGGCGGCCTTCCTGCGCCGGGCGGGGGCCGACACCGCCGAGGTGAAGAAGCTGTTCCAGAACGACCTGGCGGGCACCATCGCCAAGTACGCCATCATCCAGAACGCCAAGCTCTACCGGGATCAGATCGCCATCGCCGTGGTGGACCACACCGTGGGCCGGGTCACCGCCGCCCAGGCGGCGGACGAGCTGCTGAACATCATCGGCATCGACACCTCCTTCGTCCTCTACCCCGACGGGGACCGGGTGGTGATCTCTGCCCGGTCCATCGGGGACACCAACGTGCAGGTCATCTTGGAGAAGCTGGGAGGCGGGGGCAACGCCGCCGCCGCCGGTGGACAGATCCCCGGCAAGTCCCTGGACCAGGTGGCCCAGGAGCTGGCCCAGGCCATCGACCAGTACCTGGAGGAGTAATTGCAATGCAGAAGGCAGAATGCAGGAATGCAGAATGATTTTGCCCCTGTGTGTAGGGGCGGGTCTCTGCGCCGGCCCTAGGTGGAGCGGCCCGCCGGGCCGTTGGGCCCTGCGGACAACCCGCCATGCAGGGCGGGGGCAAGCCCCCGCCGAAAGCCCCCCTTGTGAAAGGGGGGTGCCACGAAGTGGCGGGGGGATTCCGTTAATCGGAAAGCTTTCGTTATTTGGAATTCCCCAGTCACCGCTTGACGGCGGCGACAGCCCCTCTCAGAGGGGGCATTTGGTGCGCTGGGCGGGGCGTCCCAACGGCCGCCCCCTGCAAACCGTATTTTCTCACCTTAATATTATTTTGAATGATGATCAGGAGGAATTTGACATGAAAGTGATTTTACAGCAGGACGTGCGCGGCCAGGGCAAGAAAGGCCAGATGATCGACGTGTCCGACGGGTACGCCCGCAACTTCCTGCTTCCCCGGAAGCTGGCCGTGCTGGCCACCGCTGAGAACGTGAACACCATGAAGCAGCAGGAGAAGGCCCGCAAGGCCCAGGAGGCCGCCGAGAAGGCGGAGGCCGAGGCCCTGTCCAAAAAGCTGGAGGGGCTCACCGTGAAGGTGGCCGCCAAGGCCGGCGAGGGTGGCCGCCTGTTCGGCGCCGTCACCGCCAAGGAGATCTCCGAGTGCCTGGCCCAGCAGCACGGCCTGAACATCGCCAAGACCAAGCTGGTACTGGACGAGCCCATCAAGGCCTGCGGCGGCTATCAGATCAAGGCCAAGCTGGGCTATGAGGTCACCGGCACGGTCAACGTGGTCGTGGTCGAGGCCTAATTTATGGATTAGAGTTGAGAGTGAAGAGTGAAGAGTGGAGATTTCCGTCTTTTCACTCTCCACTCTCCACTCTCCACTCTTATTTGCAGGGGGGTGTGTTGTTGTGCCAATGGAAGACGAGGAGCTGCTGCTCAAGCAGCTGCCCCACTCGGTGGAGGCGGAGCAGGCGGTGCTGGGCTCCATGCTCATCGACGCCCGGTGCGTGCCCGAGGTCATCGACCAACTGCGGCCGGACGACTTCTATGTGAGGCAGAACCGGGAGATCTATGAGACCATCTACTCCATGTTCAACTACTCCCTCACCATCGACCCGGTGACGGTGCTGGAGAACATGAAGCAGAACGGGGTGTACGACGAGAACACCTCCCGGGGCTATCTGCTCCAGCTCATGGACACCACCCCCACCGCGGCCAATGTCAAAGAGTACATCGGCATCCTCAAGGACAAGACCCTGCTGCGCCGGGTGGCGGAGACGGCGGGCGAGCTCACCGTCCTCATCCAGCAGGGCACCGAGACCGGCCAGAACGTGCTGGAGGCGGCGGAACAGCGGATCTACGCCATTCGCCAGGGCCGGGCCGCCCAGGGGCTCACCCCCATCTCCCAGGTGCTGCTGGACGTGTACGCCCGCCTGGAGGAGCTGGCCGCCAGCGATTCGGCCATCCCCGGCCTGTCCACCGGCCTGACCGACCTGGACCGGGCCATCTCCGGCCTGAACAAGTCGGACCTGATTTTGCTGGCCGCCCGTCCCGGCATGGGCAAGACCTCCATGGCCCTGAACATCCTGCTGGAGGCGGGGAAAAAATCCGGGAAAAACGTGGTCTTCTTCTCTCTGGAAATGAGCCGGGAGCAGCTGGCCCTGCGCCTCATCTCCAG
>CASEKM010000163.1 GCA_949288405.1 uncultured bacterium
GGCGTCGGCGTCGAAGATGGAGGTGCGGGTGTCGCCCAGGAAGTCGCTGGACACCACGGCCTCGTCGGTGTAGCCCAGGATGCCCTTCAGCTCGCCCTCAGAGGCGGCCTTCATGGCGGCGCAGATCTCCTCGTACTTGGCGGGCTTGGCCAGGTTGACGGTCAGGTCCACCACGGACACGTCCAGGGTGGGCACGCGCATGGACATGCCGGTCAGCTTGCCGTTGAGCTCGGGGATGACCTTGCCCACGGCCTTGGCGGCGCCGGTGGAGGAGGGGATGATGTTGCCGGAGGCGGCGCGGCCGCCCCGCCAGTCCTTCATGGACACGCCGTCCACGGTCTTCTGGGTGGCGGTGGTGGAGTGGACGGTGGTCATCAGGCCGTCGGTGATGCCCCAGTTGTCATGGAGCACCTTGGCGATGGGGGCCAGGCAGTTGGTGGTGCAGGAGGCGTTGGACACGAAGTCCATGTCGGTGGTGTACTTGTCCAGGTTGACGCCGCACACTGGAGGGGGCGGACATGACGACCTTCTTGGCGCCGGCCTTCAGGTGGGCCTGGGCCTTCTCCTTGGTCAGGAACAGGCCGGTGGACTCCACCACATACTCGGCCTCCAGCTGGCCCCAGGGGATGTTGGCGGGGTCGCGCTCGGCATAGACGGGGATGGTCTTGCCGTTGACCACAATGCCGGTCTCGTTGCTGCTCACCTCACCGGCGAACTGACCATGCATCGTATCATACTTCAGCATGTAAGCCAGGTAGTCGGCGGGGCACAGGTCGTTGATGCCAACGATCTCGATCTCGGGGTGATTCAGGCTGGCGCGGAACACCATGCGGCCGATGCGGCCGAAGCCATTGATGCCAACTTTAATGCTCATGTTGAATTTCTCCTTTTCAAAAAATTGCGCGGGGAAGAAAATTTGTTATAACCTTTGCTGTGAGCTATTATATCCCGATTGTTCCCGTTTTGGTAGTGTCTTTTTTCATATATTTTAACGAATTTTTCCGGTAAAATTCGCCATAGAGCAGGATAAGAGCGCCCTTAGCGCCCTTCCCGGGTCCGCTCATCCCCTTTGGGGCGGCGTTGGGCGGGGCGTTTTTCGATTACGCTCCCCTTTATGGGAAAAATCCCGGGGCGGCCCGGCCTCCCTCTGGACGTTCCGACGAATTTCGCCGCCCGCCCTTGTTGTCCCTTCCACTTTTTGATATACTGAAATTTACAATCAAGGGCAGCCCCGTCTCCGTGCAAGCTAGGTACAGCATACACTAAAGTCAGCGGCCCGGATTTTTCAGCCGTCCGCGGCAGGAGGGTACTATGTCAGACGCCATGCATTCACATCTGGAGCGCTTCCCGGAGGGGGCCATCGAGGTGGCCCAGGGGCGGATCCTGGGGTTCAACCGGGCCGCCCACAGCCAGCTCCCGGAGCTGGCCGTGGGGATGGAGACCCCCGAATTTCTCTCCGGCTCCCTCTCCGACCCGGAGGGGGCGGGCACCTTCTCCCACAACGGGGCGCTCTATCTGTTCAGCCGGGTCTCCGGCCGGGAGCGGGACCTGCTCCTCTTCCGCCCCGCCCCTCAGTCCTCCCTCACCCAGCGGCAGCTGGACGGCTTTGTCCGCCAGATGCGGGGCTTTCTCCAGGATATCCTGCTGGAGTTCGAATCGGTATCCGGCCCCGGCCGGGACGGGATGGACACCTTCAGCAAGAGCTTCTGCCGGGTCTACCGCCTGCTGTCCAACCTGGACTTCCTCCGGGCCATGGGCAGCCCGGAGGGGGTGCCCTTCCGCCCGGTGACCATGGACCTGGCGGGGCTGTGCCGCCGCCTGACCCAGGAGGCCGGCTTCCTGCTGGAGGAGGCGGGGATCCGGCTCACCTTCCGCTGCTCTCTGCCCTCTCTGCTCATCCCCGGGGACCCGGAGCTGCTGCAAAAGCTGATCCTGGCCCTGCTGTCCAACGCCGCCAAGGCCGCCCCCGGCGGCCAGGTGGTCCTGTCCCTGTCCAGCCGGGGCGGGCGCGCCCTCCTCACCCTGGGGGACAGCGGCCAGGAGCTGGCCGGCGGCAGCCTGGAGGCCCTGTTCTCCGGCGGACAGCCGGAGGGCCAGATCCCGCCGCCCCAGGAGGGGGCGGGTATGGGGCTGACCATCGCCCGGCACATCGTCTCCCTCCACGGGGGCGCCCTGCTGCTGGAGGAGCGGGGCGGCGGCCTGTTCGCCGTGGTCTCCCTGCCCACCGGCCCGCTGGACCCCCGCCTCACCGTCCAGAGCCCCCGGACAGAGGAGGCCGGCGGCCTCTCCCCCGCGCTGGTGGAGCTGTCCGACGTGCTCCCCCTGTCCCTGTTCCAGATGGACGAGGAGTGACAGTTTCCCGATCGACAACACGCCCCCGGCGGTCGTTTTCAGACCGCCGGGGGCAGTTTGTTTCCTTTGAGGGAGCCGGTCACCAGACCTTCAGCCGCAGGAGGAGACAGGATTCCCCCTCATACAGATCAGGGGCCTCCACTGCCCCGGTCCACTCCGGCCCACGGAAGGACGCCGAGTAATCCTCCCCCTCATTTTGATCGGAGTCCTCCTCCATGGCCAGGGAACAGCAGGCCAGCACCGCCCCAAACTCCGGGTCCACTTCACAGGCCTCCCGCAGAGCGTTCATACCATAGCCCCGTTCCAGATTGGGAATCTCCTCCAGGTCAATCTGTACGCCAAGTCCGGCCAGGTTGACCCCTACATGCATCACAGACTTCTCTGTCTGGGCGGCCAGGGAAAACGCCATCTGCTGCCAACGGGGCAGGTCTGCGGCCCGGCACTTTCCTACAGGCCAGGTGCGCATCAGCCCCTCGGACGTCCAGTATTCCATCTGAACCTGATAGTGCTCCGCCCCGTCGGCCACCGTCAGCTCATAGAGATATACGCTGGGCAGGCCCGCCGCCTGAAAAGCCAGCTGGTCCCCTTCCGAGCGCTCCAGGGGTGCAATGGTGGTCACCGGCTGGGGCAGCAGCTGGGTGTGGTATTTCACATACCAGTACCCGGCCCCCAGGGCCAACGCCAGCAGCACACCCAGACAGCTCAGGGCCAGTACCTGCCAGCGCTTCAGCCGCCGCCCCATCTGGGCGGGCGCCAGCCGCAGGGAGTCCCGCAGCAGCTCCTCTTTGGGCTCCTCCCCCCGCTGCCCCGACAGCAGCTCGGACACCGTCAGCCCCAGGCAGTCCCCCAGGGGCTCCAGCAGGGACAGGTCAGGGAAATTCAGGCCCCGCTCCCATTTGCTCACCGCCTGGGCGGACACGTGGAGGGCCTGGGAGAGCTCCTTCTGGGTGATCCCCTGTTCCTTTCGGGCTTCCGCGATCAGCCGCCCGGTTTTCTGCGCATCCATCCCCTCACCTCCGTCTCCAGCATACCGGATCTTGCGGAGTTTGGCAAACAACCTGTGGTTGAGCGGCTATTTCCCCACGCAGAACCGCTGGAAGATGCGGGCAGTCACGTCCTCCCGCACGCTCTGGCCTGTGAGCTCCCCCAGGGCCTCCAGGGCCTCTTCCACGTCGGTGAGGAGGGCGTCGGGGGTGACACCGGCCAGCAGGGCCCGGCGCGCCCGGCTGACGCTGTCCAGGGCCCGCTGGGCGGCCTGGGCCTGGCGGGCGTTGGTGAGCAGCTCCCCGTAGGCGCAGCCGGTATCCCGGGGGAACAGGGCCGCCACCGCGTGGGACAGGTCGTCCAGCCCCGCCCCGGTCTTGGCGCTCACCGTCACCATGGCGGGCAGCTCCTTCACGTTGACAAAGGGGGCCCGGGCGGCAGGCAGGTCCCCCTTGGTGAGCACCAGGATGGTGGGGGCCAGGGCCCGGGCCTCCTCCACCAGCTGCCAGTCCTCCTCCCGGATGGGCGCGGAGCGGTCGGCCAGCACCAGGATGAGCTCCGCCCCCTCCATGGCCGCCCGGCTGCGCTCCACCCCCATGCGCTCGATGGGGTCCTCGCTCTCCCGCAGTCCGGCGGTGTCGATGAGCCGCAGCGGGAGTCCGCCCAGCTCCACCGTCTCCTCCACCGTGTCCCGGGTGGTGCCGGGGATGTCGGTGACGATGGCCCGGTCATACCCCGCAAGGGCATTGAGGAGGGAAGACTTGCCTGCGTTGGGCCGCCCCACCAGGGCGCACCGGATACCCTGGTTCAGCCGCCGCCCCCGCTGGTAGGTGGCCAGCAGCCGGTCCAGGGCCCCCTCCTGCACGGACAGGTCCTGGTCCAGCTGTTCCTGGGTAAAGGGGTCGATGTCCTCGTCCGGGTAGTCCAGCACCGCGTGGAAGTGGGCCATCACATCCACCAGGGCGGAGTAGATGGTCTGGATCTTCCGGCTCAGCGCCCCGGAGAGCTGGCCCGCCGCCTGGCGGGCCCCCTCCCGGCTCTGAGCGTCCAGCAGGTCGGCCACCGCCTCCGCCTGGGCCAGGTCCATCCGGCCGCTGAGGAAGGCCCGCTGGGTGAACTCCCCCGGCCCCGCCTGCCGGGCCCCCTGGGCGAACAGGGCCTCCAGCCCCAGGGCCAGCACCATGGGGGAGCCGTGGCAGTGGAGCTCCGCCGTGTCCTCCCCGGTGTAGCTGGCGGGGCCCCGGCTGTAGGTGCACAGCACCCGGTCGATGACCTCCCCCTCCCGGTCCAGCAGGTCCCCGTACACCAGGGTGCGCGCCGGCCGGTCCGGCGGGGGTGGCGATGGCGGCAATGGTCTCGGTCTGATTGGACATAGCGGCGCTCCTTTCCGGTGAAAAACGGGACCGCCCGCCGGGAGATGGGGGCAGTCCCTGCAAAAATCGAACTTTGGTGGTTTTTCTCGCCCCAAACCCCTTGACAGGCCGGTTCCGACAAAAATATACAGGGACGGGCCAAGTTGTACTTGACATAACACAATGTGGAAAACCCGGTGGAAAGTGTGGACAACCCTTGCGGAGCGGGGCTCCCGCCGGAGAACGGCGGAAAAATTATGCCGGCGGTCCTTTTGCATAAAGCCCGCCGAAAGTGGATGGGCCGCCGGGAAAATTTGGCCCCTCTTTTCCGGCGGACCGGTCCGAATTTGCAGGAAGGCCTGTAGGGCCGCCATATATGGCGGCCGCCTGGGGACGCCCTCCCGAATGACGGACCGGTTTTGCCGCAGGGGC
>CASEKM010000164.1 GCA_949288405.1 uncultured bacterium
TTCAGACAGTGGTGGAGGGTGCCGTCGTAGTCCAGCAGCAGCCGGAGCACCGCTTACCCCTCCAGGGCGCGGATCAGGTTCACCATCTCCACCGCCCCCTCGGCGCACTCGAAGCCCTTGTTGCCCGCCTTGCTGCCGGAGCGCTCGATGGCCTGCTCGATGTTCTCGGTGGTGATCACCCCGAACATCACCGGCACGCCCGTCTCCAGAGAGACGGCGGCAATGCCCTTGGACACCTCATTGCACACATAGTCGTAGTGGCTGGTGCTCCCCCGGATGACGGCCCCCAGGCAGATCACCGCGTCATAGCTTCCGCTCTTGGCCATTTTCGAGGCGATCAGGGGGATCTCAAAGGCGCCGGGCACCCAGGCGGTGTGGATGTGCGCCTCCTCCACCCCCCGGCGCTTGAGCCCGTCCAGAGCCCCGCCCAGCAGGCGGGAGGTGATAAACTCATTGAAGCGTGCCACCACAATGCCCACCCTCATGTCCTGCGCTACCAGATTGCCTTCAAACGTTTTCATGGTTTCTGCTCCTTTCAGCTTTGCTCCTATGTTTTTCATGGTTAACGGCGCCGGGGCCCCCCCGTCTTACGAGTAGTTCAGCAGATGACCCATCTTCTCCTGCTTGGTGCGGAGATACTTCCGATCATACCGGGTGGCCTCCATCTGGATGGGCACCCGCTCCACGATCTCCAGGCCGAAGTCGGAGAGCTGGTACACCTTGTCCGGGTTGTTGGTCAGCAGGCGCATGGTCCGCACACCCAGGTCCCGAAGGATCTGGGCGCCGATGTAGTACTCCCGCAGGTCGCCGGCGAAGCCCAGAGTCAGGTTGGCCTCCAGGGTGTCCATCCCCTGCTCCTGGAGCTCGTAGGCCTTCAGCTTGTTGATCAGGCCGATGCCCCTCCCCTCCTGGCGCATGTACAGCAGGATCCCCCGGCCCTCCGCCTCGATCTGCCTCAGGGCAGAGGCGAGCTGCTCCCCGCAGTCGCACCGGAGGGAGCCGAAGGTGTCCCCGGTGAGGCACTCGGAGTGGACCCGGCACAGCAGGTCCCGTCCGTCCCCGATCTCCCCCTTGACCAGGGCCACATGGTGCTCCCCGTTGAGCTGGTTCACATAGCCATAGGCCATGAAGTCCCCGTACTTGGTGGGCAGGCGGGTCACCGCCACCCGGTCCACCAGCTTCTCGTGGCGCTTGCGGTAGCTCTGCAGGTCGCGGATGGTGATGATCTTCAGCCCCCAGGTCCGGGCCAGCTCCACCAGCTCCCCGGTGCGCATCATGGTCCCGTCCTCCCGCATGATCTCACAGCACAGCCCGCACTCCTTCAGCCCCGCCAGCCGCAGCAGGTCCACGGTGGCCTCGGTGTGTCCGTTTCGCTCCAGCACCCCGTTTTTCTTGGCCAGCAGGGGGAACATGTGCCCCGGGCGGCGGAAATCCTCCGGCCGGGCCCCCTCCTCCACGCACTTCATGGCGGTGATGGACCGCTCGGCGGCGGAGATGCCGGTGGTGGTGGACACGTGGTCGATGGAGACGGTGAAGGCCGTCTCGTGGTTGTCGGTGTTGTGGGACACCATCTGGGGCAGCTGCAGCTTTTGGATGTACTCCAGAGACATGGGCATACAGATAAGCCCCTTGCCGTGGGTGGCCATAAAGTTCACGTTCCCGGTGGTGGCGAACTGGGCGGCGCAGATCAGGTCCCCCTCGTTCTCCCGGTCCGGGTCGTCGGTGGCCAGAATCAGCTTTCCTGCCCGCAGATCCTCCAGGGCCTCCTCAATGGTGTTGAATTGATACATGGTTCCTCGCTCTCCTTTGCCGTGTCGCTTCCGCAGCTTCCCTGCGGGCCGCTCCACATGTATTATTACAAAACGCCGTTCCGGGCCAGAAACTCCCGGGTCAGGCCGCCGCCCCCCTCCTCCGGCTGGGACCGGAGGGGCTGGAGCAGCTTCTCCACATATTTTCCGATGACGTCGCACTCCAGATTGACCCGGTCCCCCACCCGGCGGCGGCCCAGGGCGGTGACTGCCGCCGTATGGGGAATGACGGACACGGAGAACCAGTCCGCCCCCACCTGGGCCACCGTGAGGCTGATACCGTCCACGGCGATAGAGCCCTTCTCCACTACGTACCGCAGCACCTCCGGCGGGGCCTGGATGGTGTACCAGACCGCATTGCCGTCCCGGCGCAGGGCCCGGACCCGTCCGGTACCGTCCACGTGGCCGGCCACGATGTGGCCTCCAAAGCGGCCGCCGGCCGCCATGGCCCGCTCCAGATTCACCTGACTGCCCGGCTTCAGCTCCCCCAGGGCGGAGCGGTCCAGAGTCTCGTGCATCACGTCGGCGGAGAAGCTGTCCGCCCCCAGGGCAACCACTGTCAAGCAGATTCCATTTACAGCAACACTGTCCCCGATCTTCAGATCCTCCAGCACGGTCCTGGCCCGGATCTGGAGCACCGCGGAGCAAGTCCCCCGGCGGATGCCCGCCACGGTCCCAAGCTCCTCAACGATCCCGGTAAACATCTCACTCCACCTCCCCTTCCAGCAGGATGTCCGCCCCCAGCGGCGTTGCTGTCAAGTTTTTTAGCTTGACAGCTAAATCAGGGGCCGGGAACCCCCGGCCCTCCACCGGGGACTTGGCGCGCCCGCCCCCCAGGAGCATGGGGGCCGCGTAGGCGTATACCCGCCGCACGATCCCCGCCTCCAGGGCGGACCAGGCCAGGGCGCCGCCCCCCTCGATGAGCAG
This sequence comes from uncultured bacterium, assembly GCA_949288405.1. Taxonomy (GTDB): domain Bacteria; phylum Bacillota; class Clostridia; order Oscillospirales; family Oscillospiraceae; genus Lawsonibacter. The sequence continues at coordinate 2,736 of CASEKM010000164.1, forward strand.
GCCGTCCACCTCCCGCCGCCCCAGCTCGTCCATGAGGGCGTCCAGGTCCACATGCCCCTCCCGCTCCGGCAGGACAAGCACCTGACACACGGCCTCCAGATAGGGCCGCTGTCCCTCCGAGTCCCCCCGGCAGGTGGCCAGAAGGGTGGGCACCTCCCGGGCGGTCCTCACCACCTGGGCGGACAGCGGGGTACGGAGGTGGGTGTCGCAGATCACCCGCACCGGGCTGCGCCCGCCGGGCAGGCGGCAGGTCAGGAGGGGGTCGTCCGTCAGGACGGTGCCCACCCCCGCCAGGATCCCCCGGTACTGGTGCCGCAGGCTGTGGACGTGGGCCCTGGCCTCCTCCCCGGTGATCCACCGGGAGGCCCCGGTGTACGCGGCGGTCTTCCCATCCAGGGTCATGGCGTATTTCAGCGCCGCGTAGGGCCGCCGCGTGCGGATATAGTGGAAGAAGATGAAGTTCAGGGCGGTGCACGCCTCCTCCAGCACGTGCTCGGTGACCTCCACCCCGGCCTGGCGCAGCTGGGCGATCCCTCTGCCCGCCACCAGGGGGTTGGGGTCCCCGGAGCCCACCACCACCCGGCGGACGCCCGCCTCCAGGATGGCCTGGGTGCAGGGGGGCTGCCGCCCCTGGTGGCAGCAGGGCTCCAGAGTCACATACAGGGTGGCCCCCGCCGGGTCCCCGGTACAGTTGGCCAGGGCGTCCCGCTCCGCGTGGGCCTCTCCGCACCGGCGGTGATACCCCCGTCCGATGATCCGTCCGTCCTTGACGATCACGGCCCCCACCATGGGGTTTGGCGAGGTCCAGCCCCTCCCCCGCTCCGCCAGCTCCAAGGCCAGTCTCATATACGCCTGATCGTTCACAGCACCGCCTCCCAAATCATTTTATCTGTCTCCGCCCTCTGGAGGGGAAACAAAAAACGCGCCCTGAAACAGCTGCTTCAAGGCGCGTGAAAAGACCGTCTCCCATTGGGGGAAACAAAAAACTCTGAAATGGAATCCCATCTCAGAGCATACACGGATTTCGCGGGAAGAGAACTCCGGTCCTCCCCCGCGCAATTCGATCTTCTTTCATCCAGACTTTCACTGTCGGTTTTGGAGTTGCACCAAATCATGCGCCCGAAAGCGCGCGCGGACTGTACCGCCGATCGGGAATTTCACCCTGCCCTGAAGACCTTCATTCACTTGTGAGACGATTATAGTCCCACATCCGCTTGTTTGTCAAGGCTTTTTGTTGGGCGGAGCCGTCCGCCGTTCCGTCTGCCTCCTACATGATGTGCTCCTCCGCGCAGTTGTCCACCACGCGCATCCCCATCTCTCCCGGCTCCGCCACAGGGAACTCCGCGATGCTGTCCGGGTCAAATTTGGCGCACAGGCGCAGCTGCGGGCTGAGGCGCAGGTCCTCCCCCGCGGCGCCTGGTCTTTTGTTGGGTCTATTCATTGCAGCACCTCCCGGCTTAGGATGCCCGCCGGGGCGGAAAAATTCCGATGCAAATTTTTCCGATAAAAACGGGCCCCGGGCATTTGCCCGGGG
>CASEKM010000165.1 GCA_949288405.1 uncultured bacterium
CACCAACTTCAAGACCATGCGCGGCCGCGTGGAGCGCCTGAACCAGCTGAAGAAGATGCAGGAGGACGGCACCTTCGACATGCTGCCCAAGAAGGAAGTTATGAAGCACCTGGGCGAGATCGCCAAGCTGGAGAAGTACCTGGGCGGCGTTGTGGAGATGAAGAAGCTCCCCGGCGCGCTGTTCGTGGTTGACCCCCGCAAGGAGCGCAACGCCATCAACGAGGCCCGCAAGCTGCACATCCCCATCGTGGCCATCGTGGACACCAACTGCGACCCCGACGAGATCGACTACGTCATCCCCGGCAACGACGTCCGCGCCATCAAGCTGATCTCCGGCGTGATGGCCAACGCCATCCAGGAGGGCAAGCAGGGCCAGGACCAGGCTCCCGCCGAGGCTGAGGCTCCCGCTGAGGCCGAGTAATTTCCCGCGTCCCCATTCAGCGCCCGCCCGGCGGGCGGGCGCTTTTTCCTGCAACCGCGGGCGCCTGCAACAGCGCCCCTTGATAATGATTTGGAGGTAATGCACTATGGCAATTTCCGCGAAGGACGTACAGAAGCTGCGCGAGATGACCGGCGTGGGCATGATGGACTGCAAGAAGGCCCTCACTGAGGCCGAGGGCGATTTCGACAAGGCCATCGAGTGGCTGCGTGAGAAGGGCCTGGCCGCTCAGACCAAGAAGGCCGGCAAGATCGCCGCCGAGGGCGTGTCCTACGCCATCGTGGCCGACAACGGCGTGGGCGTGGTCATCGAGGTCAACTCCCAGACCGACTTCGTGGCCAAGAACGAGGTGTTCCAGGGCTTCGTGAAGGACCTGGCCAACATCGTGGCCAACGACGACCCCGCCGACGTGGAGGCCCTGAAGGCCTGCACCTACCCCGGCACCGACCGCACCGTGGCCGACGTCACTGCCGACAAGGTGCTGGCCATCGGCGAGAACATCCAGGTCCGCCGCTTCGTCCGCTATGCCGAGGGCGTGAACGTGCCCTACATCCACATGGGCGGCAAGATCGGCGTGCTGGTGAACATGGCCGTGGAGGGCATCCAGGCCGACCAGGTCACCGAGCTGGGCAAGGACATCGCCATGCAGATCGCGGCCATGAACCCCGCCTACCTGGACAAGTCCGACGTGGATCAGGCCACCCTGGACAAGGAGAAGGAGATCCTGCTCATCCAGGCCAAGGAGGACCCCAAGAACGCCAACAAGCCCGAGAACATCATCGAGAAGATGGTCATGGGCCGCATCGGCAAGTACTATGAGGAGAACTGCCTGCTGCAGCAGGCCTTCGTGAAGGAGAACAAGGTCTCCGTGGAGAAGCACATCGCCGAAGTGGCCAAGCAGCTGGGCGGCAAGATCACCGTCAAGGCTTTCACCCGCTTCCAGACCGGCGAGGGCATCGAGAAGGCCGAGGAGGATTTCGCCGCCGAAGTGGCCAGCATGATCCACTGATCCCTCTCGCCATATCACCATAGAATTTAAACAGGGGAGCGATACGCTCCCCTGTTTTCTTTTGATCCGCGCTGCGGGGGCTTGTCTCCCGCCCGGCCCTCTGGTATAATGGAGCAAACGAATGTTCGATACGAGGAGGCGAGCTCTGTGACCGATCTGCTTCAGGACCTCAACCCCGCCCAGCGGGAGGCCGTCACCGCCACCGAGGGCTATGTCCGGGTGATCGCCGGGGCGGGCTCAGGCAAGACCCGGGCCCTCACCCGGCGGTTCGCCTATCTGGTCAACGAGCTGGGCATCCTGCCCGGCAACATCCTGTGCGTCACCTTCACCAACAAATCGGCCGCGGAGATGCGGGAGCGGATCCACCGACTCACCGGAGACAACGACACCGGCTATATCAACACCTTTCACGGCTTCTGCGTCTCCATCCTCCAGGAGGACAGCCACGCCGTCCAGTACCCCAAGAGCTTCCTGGTGCTGGACAACTCGGACATCGACGCCATGCTGCAGCTCATCTACGAGGAGCGGGGGCTCACCCTTCGGGACATGACCTTCTCCGCCGCCCGGGACATGATCGAGGTGCAGAAGCTCTTCAAGCGGCCGGACTACTACCTGGACATGATCACCATGTCCCTGGACTACGGCTACCTCTATCAGGAGAAGAAGTGCTTCGGCCTGGACTACAACGATCTGATCAAGTTTTCCCTGTATCTCTTTCAGGAGCACCCGGACATCCGCCTGAAGTGGCAGAGCCGTCTGGAGTACATGATGATTGACGAGTTTCAGGACATCGACCAGCTCCAGTACCAGCTGATGGAGGTCCTGTGCGGCTACCACAAAAACCTGTTCATCGTGGGGGACCCGGATCAGACCATCTACACCTGGCGGGGCGCCAATGTCAAATATCTGCTGGACTTCCACCGGAAATTTCCCGGCACCCGCACCATCTGGATGACCGACAACTACCGCTCCACCCCGGAGATCCTGGCGGCCGCCAATTCTCTCATCCGCTCCAACCGCCAGCGGGTCAAAAAGGAGCTGCGCCCCACCCGGCCCTCCGGCGGGCCGGTACTGTGCCACTTTGCGGAAAATCAGGAGGCAGAGGCCCTCTGGATCGCCGGCCAGGTGGAGGCTCTCCGCGGCGCCGGGGTCCCCTGCCGGGACATAGCCGTCCTCTACCGGGCCCACTATGTGACCCGGGCGGTGGAGGCGGCATTGCTGCAAAAGAAGCTCCCCTACACCATTTACAGCGGCGTGCAGTTCTACCAGCGCATGGAGATCAAGGACGCCCTGTGCTATCTGCGGATGGTCCTCTACCAGGACGACCTGTCCTTTCTGCGCATCGCCAACGTGCCCAAGCGGAACCTGGGCAAGCGTCGGATCGCTTTTCTGCAAGAGCACGCGGCGCAGCACCGGCTCACCCTCTATCAGAGTCTGAAGGCGTGCCTGGACGACCCGATCTTCCGGGGCACCAGGGCCGCCTCCTTCGTCTCCCTGATAGAGTCCTTCTCCGCCAGCTGTCAGGGCCGTCCCGTCTCCGAGGTCCTGTCCGCCCTTCTGGACGCCAGCGGATACGAAAAAATGCTCCGCACAGAGGGCAGCCAGGAGCGGCTGGACAATCTGGCGGAGCTGAAGCAGTCCGTATATGAGTATGAGACCACCTGCGGCGAGGAGGTCACCCTGGAGCACTATCTGAACCACGCGGCGCTGTTCACCAATGCCGACACCGCGGACCAGGGGGACCGGGTCAAGCTGATGACCGTCCACGCCGCCAAGGGGCTGGAGTTCCCCTATGTGTTCCTGTGCGGCATGAACGAGGGGATCTTCCCCTCCCGAAAGGTGCGCACCCTCCAGGGGATGGAGGAGGAGCGGCGTCTGGCCTTCGTGGCCCTCACCCGGGCGGAGAGGGGGCTGTACCTCTCCGAGTCGGACGGCCGGAACTTTGACGGCTCCCCCCGGTACCCCTCCCGCTTCCTGCTGGAGATCGACCCGCCCCTGCTCACCTTTACCCAGCCGCCCCGGGAGGGACTGCTCCGGGAGGCCTGGGAGCAGATCCGGTGCAGCAGCCTCTCCCTGGCCCTGTCGGACCGGGACGTGGTGCTCCCCGCCGGACAGCGGGTCAGGCACGCCATGTTCGGCCCGGGCACCGTACTGGAGGCCGACCTGGACAAGGGGGCCCATGTGGTCCAATTCGACCGCATGGAGACCCCCCGCAGCATCTCCTTCCGGGCAAAGCTGGAGCGGCTCTAGGCCGCCGCCTCCGCCCCGCCCCGGCGGAGCAGGGCAAACACCGTGAGCAGGGGGATACAGGCCAGCAGCACCGTCCGCTGCGCCAGCAGGGGGCTCAGCAGGCCGCTGACCACCGCGCCCAGAATAAAGCACAGGATAAGGCCGTAGTAGACCTTCATTTTGGGCGGCGCCTTGGGCTCCCGGCGGGAGAGCCAGTGGAACAGGTTCTCTGTCCCGCTGCGCAGATTGCCCGTGCACATGGTGGTGACGCAGCCGCAGCCCTGGAAGGTTCGGAAGGACTCCACCTGCAGGGCGCTGGTGAAGGAGATGATGATGTTGGCCAGGGGGTCCAGGTCCCCCAGGGGCAGGAACGAGACCAGCACGATGGCCCCGCACTCCGCCAGCAGCAGGGGCAGTCTCCAGTGGACGCGCGGCGGATGGGGCGTCTCGTCGCCGCACCGGCGGCGGACCCACTCGGCCGCCAGGATGCCCACTGTAAAGGCCAGCACAGGCAGCAGGTAGTGGAGGGCCCCGCCCCAGTTGCACTGGGCCAGGTTGATCCCCAAAAGGACGATGTTGCCCGTCTCCGCCGTGGAGAACACCTCTCCCCGGTTCAAATAGCTGTAGGCGTCCAGCAGCCCGCCGGTAAAGGCCAGCAGCAGGCCCACCGGAAGGGATTCAGAAGGTTGCAAGGGTTTCATGCAGGAATGACCTCCCAGATCAATGTCTGGATCTCAGGATAGCACAATTTCCCCCGCCCTGCAATGCAAAATGTGCCTCAGCTCCCCGGAGGGCCGGGGACGCAAAGGGAGCCGGCGTTTTTTCTGCGCCGGCTCCCGCTCTCTTTGATCCGATCGGTATGTTATTTACAGCCCTCTGGGGCCGCCGTTGTTGGTCAGGGCCTCCAGCACCTGATAGCGGTCCATCTGGAAGCTCTTGGTCTTCACCAGGGCCTCCTCCATATCCATGTCCACGATGTGCCCGTCCTGGGTGCCCACCACGCGGTTCCCCTTGCCGGACAGCAGGGTGTTCACCGCCCAGTAGCCCATGCGGCTGGCCATCTCCCGGTCCCGGGCGGTGGGGGAGCCGCCCCGCTGGATGTGGCCCAGCACGGTGACGCGGGGGTCGATGCCCACCTCCTCGTGGATGCGCTTGCCGATGTCGATGGCACTGCCGGCGCCCTCGGCCACCACTACCATGTAGTGGGTGGTGCCCGCCAGGCGGGCCCGGCGGATCTTCTCCACCACGTCGTTCTCAAAGTCCACCTCCCGCTCGGGGATGAGCACGGCGGTGGCGCCCACGGAGATGCCCACATACAGGGCCAGGTATCCGGCGTGGCGGCCCATCACCTCCACCACGGAGCAGCGCTCGTGGGACTGCATGGTGTCCCGCAGCTTGTCGATGCACTCGATGGCGGTGTTGCAGGCGGTATCAAAGCCGATGGTGTAGTGGGAACAGCCGATGTCGTTGTCGATGGTGGCGGGGATGCCCACCACGCTCAGGTGGGAACCCGCAGCAGCCGCCTGCCGGGACAGGGCCAGCGCGCCCTTGAAGGTGCCGTCGCCCCCGATGGCCACAATGCCGTCCAGACCCAGCAGCTTACAGGTGGTCAGCGCCTGGGCGCGCCCTTCCTCTGTCATAAACTCCTTGCTCCGGGCGGTGTACAGGATCGTGCCGCCCTTGTCAATGATATGGCTGACGCTGGACGAATTCATTCGGACGAAGTCGCTGTTGATCAGCCCGTTCCACCCCCGGCGGATGCCCACGCACTCCACGCCGTTGGACAGGGCGGTACGGACCACCGCGCGCACCGCCGCGTTCATGCCGGGGGCGTCGCCGCCGCTGGTCAGGACGCCGATCCTCTTTACACTGTTCTCCATACGCTGTTCCTCCTTGATCCGCCCGCCGGTCTGGCCGCGCCTGGGCGCTCCCTGCCTCTCCAGGCCGGAGGCGTTTAGATTCAATTCATTATGTCACTGACGTCCCGACCGTGTCAAGATAAATTCCATAGCGTTTCCCATTTTTTGGATATTTTTCTTCCCTTTTTCTCCCATTTCCCCCTTCAAAAAAATATTCCAACTTTTTTTGATTTTCCTGTTGACAAGCGGCCGGAGATTTAGTATACTAACTAAGCCGTCGCGAGAGCGGCGCCCCACAAAAGCGAAACACAAGGGAGCATAGCTCAGCTGGTAGAGCACATGCCTTACAAGCATGGGGTCACAGGTTCGAGCCCTGTTGTTCCCACCACCCCCTAACTACCTGGCTCGGTAGTTCAGTTGGTTAGAACGCCGGCCTGTCACGCCGGAGGTCGAGGGTTCAAGTCCCTTCCGAGTCGCCATTTGCCTCTGTAGCTCAGTTGGTAGAGCAGAGGACTGAAAATCCTCGTGTCGTTGGTTCGATTCCGACCGGAGGCACCAACAACCCAAAGCCCTGGAAGGGCTCCCCCCTTCCAGGCAACATGCGAGTGTAGCTCATCTGGTAGAGCGCCACCTTGCCAAGGTGGAGGTAGCGAGTTCGAGCCTCGTCACTCGCTCCAATTTTATGGAGCGCT
>CASEKM010000166.1 GCA_949288405.1 uncultured bacterium
TTGACGGCCTTGGTCACGTCCATGGTGACGGTGCCGGCCTTGGGGGAGGGCATCAGGCCCTTGGGGCCCAGCAGCTTACCCAGACGGCCCACAACGCCCATCATGTCGGGAGTGGCGACCACCACGTCGAAGTCGAACCAGTTCTCCTTCTGGATCTTCTCTACCATGTCCATCTCGCCCACATAGTCGGCGCCGGCGGCACGGGCCTCGTCAGCCTTGCCGGCCTTGGCGAAGACCAGCACGCGCTGGGTCTTGCCGGTGCCGTGGGGCAGCACGATGGCGCCGCGGACCTGCTGGTCGGCGTGACGGGAGTCCACGCCCAGCTTCACGTGCAGCTCGACGGTCTCGTCGAACTTGGCGGTGGCGGTCTTTACCACCAGATCCATGGCCTCGTTGGTATCGTACAGAGTATTCTTCTCGATCTTCTTGGCGCTCTCCTGATATTTCTTGCCTCTAAACATTGTTTACACCCTCCTTACTCGCCCACGACGACGCCCATGGAGCGGGCAGTACCGGCGATCATGCTCATAGCGGCCTCGATGCTGGCGGCGTTCAGGTCGGGCATCTTGGTCTCCGCGATCTTGCGCACATCCTCCTTGCTGATGGTGGCCACCTTGGTCTTGTTGGGCACACCGGAGCCGGACTCGATGTTGCAGGCCTTCTTGATCAGCACCGCGGCGGGAGGGGTCTTGGTCACAAAGGTGAAGGAGCGGTCGGCGTACACGGTGATGATGACGGGGATGATCATGCCCACGTCATTCTTGGTGCGCTCGTTGAACTCCTTGGTAAAAGCGGCGATGTTCACGCCGTGCTGGCCCAGAGCGGGGCCGACCGGGGGGGCGGGAGTCGCCTTGCCGGCAGGGATCTGAAGTTTTACATATCCAGTTACTTTCTGTGCCACGAAAGAGCACCTCCATATGAAAAAATGTGGTTGATTCAGGCGCTTTGCGCCCAGTTGGCGGGACGGACGGTGCCGTCCCTCCCACGTTCAGCGGCTGACTGCCGCGCAGTGAGCCGGTTTTCTCTTCTCTTACCGGCTGATAGGCTCTACCTGGTCCAGCTCCAGCTCCACGGGGGTCTCCCGTCCGAACATGGAGACGACCACCCGGACCTTGCCCCGGTCCAGGTCGACCTCTTCCACCGTACCCAGGAAGGACTCCAGGGCGCCGTCGGTGATCTTCACGCTGTCGCCGACCTGATAGCCGACCACGATCTCGCGCTTTTCCACGCCCAGCTTGGCCACATCGTCCTCGGACAGGGGGATGGCGTTGTTGCCCTCGCCCAAAAAGCCGGTGACGCCCCGGATGTTCCGGATCACGTGCCAAGTCTCGTCGTTCATCACCATCTTCACCAGCACATAGCCGGGGAACACCTTGCGCTCCACGTCCTTGGGGCCGTTGTCGGTGATCTCGGTGACCGTCTCCATGGGAATGCTGATCTCATGGATGACATCCTGCAGGTGGCGGTTTTCCACGTACTTCTCGATGGTGGCCTTCACCGTATTCTCATAGCCGGAATAGGTGTGGACCACATACCAATTCAAGTTGTCCGCCATGCCGCTCACCTGAACTGACCCACAAAGTGGAACAGCGCCTGAATGAGAGCGTTGGCCACCGCGTCAAACAGCCAAATAAAGATGCCCACGAAAACCACGCAGGCGATGACGATCAAGGTGTTGTTGATGGTCTGCTTCCTGGTGGGCCAGACGACCTTCTTCAGCTCCACCTTCAGCTCGTGGAACCAGCGGCCGATGCGGGCAAAGATGCCGGGCTTCTTCTCGGTTTTCTTGTCCTTCTTGGCCTTGTCGGCCTTACCGGAGGCAGGCTGGGCATTCTGCCCCACTTTTTCGTTCTCAGCCATTCTGACTACCCTTCTTTCCTTTCAGCCGTTCCAGCGGGATCACTTCGTCTCATTGTGGACGGTGTGCTTTCTGCAGAAGGGGCAGTACTTGTTCAGCTCCAGACGGTCGGGGGTATTCTTCTTGTTCTTCATGGTGTTGTAGTTTCTCTGCTTGCACTCAGAGCACCGCAGGGTGATCTTAATGCGCGCGCCGGCTTTGCTTGCCATACGTTCGGCACCTCCTTATTGTTTTGCGGGCGTTCCCGCTGGTAAGGCCGCAAATGCGAAAAACGCCGGATGCGGCCTGCTGCCGAATCCAGCGCTTGCGCGCCCAGAACAGCTGCTCTGCGCGCGCCAAAACATCACGGTGGGATCCGGCGATTGCCTCCCTGTGTTCCGAATGGACGGAGGAGGGGGTCGGGCCGCATGACACCGTAAAAATGCGCACGACGAGAAAGCCCCTTTCACAGGTAATTGAGAGTCTAACACACTTTAATACCTATGTCAAGCACTTTCTCCAAAAGTTTTTTCAAAAGAAATGGAAATTGCTCTTGCTTTTTGTGAAAAGCTGTGCTATGATACCAGTTGCGTTTACAGATGATCCTCCATGGAGAAAGAGGTGAAGATACAATGAAGGCAGGAATTCATCCCGACTATCAGCAGACCACCATTCGGTGCGCCTGCGGCAACGTGATCGAGACTGGTTCTACCAAGAAGGATATCCGCGTGGAAGTGTGCTCCAAGTGTCACCCCTTCTACACCGGCAAGCAGAAGATGGTGGATACCGGCGGACGTGTCAGCCGCTTCAACAAGAAGTTCGGCCTGGACAAGAAGTAAGATTGCGCCAGAAAAGCCGCACCGAGGGTTTTCATCCTTCGGTGCGGCTTTTTTTGTCGTCCCGGGTCGTTCCCGTCCGGCCTGGCGCGCATTTATTGGAAAAGCTTGGAGGTTCTATGACCGAAACAAATATGGAACAACACAAGGACCGGGCGGTGCTGGTGGGGCTGTCCGCCTTCCGTCTGGAGCGGGAGGAAAACGCCACCGAGGAGTCCATGGACGAGCTGGCCGACCTGCTGAAGACGGCGGGGGGCGAGTGCGTTGGCACGGTCCTTCAGCAGAAGGACAGCCCCGACCCCCGCACCTTCATCGGCGAGGGCAAGGTGGCCGAGGTGCGGGAGCTGGTAAAGGCCATGGACGCCAATATGGTGATCTTTGACAACAGCCTCTCCCCCTCCCAGCAGCGGGTCCTCAGCCAGGAGCTGAAGGTCCAGGTGCTGGACCGCTCCGCCCTGATCCTGGACATCTTCGCCCAGCGGGCCAGGACGAGGGAGGGCCGCCTCCAGGTGGAGCTGGCCCAGTACAAGTACCTGCTGCCCCGGCTGCTGGGCATGTGGACCCACCTGGAGCGACAGGAGGGCGCCATCGGCACCCGGGGTCCCGGCGAGACCCAGCTGGAGAGCGACCGGCGGCACATCCACCGGAAGATCTCCAAGCTGGAGTCGGAATTAAAGGAGGTCCGCCGGGTGCGGGCCACCCAGCGGGAGCGGCGCATCAAAAACGAGGTGCCGGTGGTGGCCATCGTGGGCTACACCAACGCGGGCAAGTCCACCCTGCTCAACAAGCTCACCGGGGCGGCCATTCCCGCCAACAACCGCCTGTTCGACACCCTGGACACCACCACCCGCACCCTGGAGATCTCGGACACCTGCACCGTCCTGCTGTCCGACACCGTGGGCTTTATCCGCAAGCTGCCCCACCACCTGGTGGAGGCCTTCAAGGCCACCCTGGAGGAGCTGTCCTTCGCCGACCTGCTCCTCCACGTCATCGACGCCTCCAACCCGGAGTGGCGGGAGCAGGCGGCGGTGGTGGACCAGCTCATCCAGGAGCTGGGGGCCCAGCAGACCCCCCGCATCGAGATTTTTAACAAGTGCGACCTGTGGACCGGGGAGATCCGCCCCCACGGGGAGAACATCGTGTCTATCTCGGCCAAAACCGGCGAGGGCCTGGACCGGCTGCTGAAGGCCATCGGCGACCGCCTGGACACCGGTGCCAAGCGGGTGACCATCCACCTGCCCTACGACAAGGGAGGGCTGGTGGAGCGGCTCTACCAGGAGGCCAAGGTGGAACAGGTGGACTACGGCGAGACCATCGACGTGGTGGCCGTGTGCACCCCCAAGACCATCGGCCAGCTGGGTCCCCTGGTGGAGGGGTGGCAGCCCCATAAGGAGCCGTGGGAAGAGTGAAGAGTGGAGAGTGGAGAGTGAAGATAGGAGATATGAGATATGAGATACAATTAGGAATTAGGAGTCAGGAATTTTTTGAGGGACGGACTATCTGCGTGGGGCGCGACGACCCGGCACGCCCACTCCTGTGCCTGCCGAATCGTCAGGTACCACGAAAACGCACCGTGTAGGGCG
>CASEKM010000167.1 GCA_949288405.1 uncultured bacterium
GACCCGCACGTCGTTGGTGTAGTCCACCGGGGCGGCCATCACGTCGGGGTTGCGGTTCACGTAGTCGTACAGCTTCTGGGTGCCGGCGGCGAAGGCGTACACCTGGCGGCCCTTGTCCAGGTTCTTGTGCCGGCCGGTGATCTTGCCGGCGGCGGCGATGTCCACAAAGCCGTCCACGTACATCTCCGTGTGGACGGACAGGTCCTTCAGGTCGGACTGGGCGATCATGGCGCCGATGGTGTTGGGCATGCCGCCGATGCCTAGCTGCAGGCAGGCGCCGTTGGGGATCTCGGGCACCACCAGGTTGGCCACGGCCCGGTCCACGTCGGTGGGCTCGCCGCCGCCGCCCAGCTGGGCCACGGGGGGATTGTCCCCCTCCACCACATAGGTCACGTCCTGAATGTTGATCTCGGTGCCGGTGAGGCCGTACACCCAGGGCATGTTCTGGTTGACCTCCACGATGATGCACTTGGCCCGGGCCATCATGTCCGCCAGGTGGGAGGCGGCCAGGCCGAAGTTGAAGTTGCCGTGGGCGTCCATGCATCACCACGTCCACGGGGTCCAGATTCTCCCGGTAGAACCGGGGCAGCTCGGAGTAGCGCATGGGGCTGAAGTAGCCCATGCCCTTCTTCATGATCTTCCGGTCGATGCCGCTGCAGTGCCAGGAGTGCCAGGTGAAGTGGTCCCCGGCGTCCTCCGCCTTGCAGATCTCCGGCATCCACATGGTGACGCCGCCCCGGACCTTCACATCGGTGAGCTCGTCCTTCCGGGCGGCCAGGGCCTTGTCCAGGGCCACCGGGTGGTTGGTGCACCAGGTGTAGTCCACCCAGTCACCGGATTTGACCACCTTCACCGCCTCCTGGGCGGTGGTCAGCTTCTGCTGATACATTGCCTGATAATCCATGTTCATTCCCTCCGTTTATATGTTCTGGTTGAGTTGATGGATCAACGCGGTTGCGTAAATTCAGAGCCTGCGCGGCGCGGGGCGTCAATCGTCCAGGTAATAGGGCTTCATCAAGCTGTGCTGTTCGGTGGAGTCCTTGGTGCGATTGGATTTCATGGGCTCAATGGGGCCCCGGGGTCCGCCCCGGTGCTTTCGGCCGCCGGAAGCGCCGCGGCCCTTGCCGGGCTCGCTCCGCTTCTTTCCGCCCGCGCCGGCGGAGAGGACAGCCCGCTGGTTCTCCTTGGCCGGGCGGTTCTCCTTCTCCCCGGCGGAGTGCCCCTTGCTCCGGCGGCTGCGGGGGGCGGAGCGGCGGGAGGCGCTCCCCTCCCGGGTGAGGACGCTCTTCCGGGGGGCCAGCAGCCGGGCGGTGGCATCCATGATGTGCTCTCCGGCCAGGGGGTCGGGCCGGTCAAAGTCGGTGCGGGGCATGGCGTCCCCGGTATCCATGCGGGTGCCGGGCCGGGTGAGCTTCCGCTTGGCGGCCTCCTGCCCGCGGGCCGGCTCCGGCTGGCGCTCCGGCGCAGAGAGGACGGCGTGCTCCTGCTCCGGCGCGGACTCGCCGTTCCCCTTCTTCCTGCGGCGGCGCTTCTTTTTCTTCTCCTCCTGGGGGGCCGCCCCGCCCCCGGTGACGGCGGCGGCCACAGCGGAGACGGCGGACAGCACCGCCTCCCCCGCCTTCTTCTTCCGGGCCTCCGCCGCCTCCTTGTTGGCGGCATCCCGGGCCCGGCGGCGCTCCTTGGCGGCGGCCCGGGCCTCGGCGTCCTCCTCGTTGATGACCCGGCCGTTCTTGTCCCTCGTGGGGGCCTCCAGCACCACCATGGGGAAGGGGTGGCCCTCCACCACGGGCACCGGGCGGCCCAGCAGCTTCTCAATATCCTTGAGCAGGGGCTTCTCCCCGAAGTCGCAGAAGGACACGGCCACTCCCTCCCGGCCGGCCCGGCCGGTGCGGCCGATGCGGTGGACATAGGTCTCGGGCACCTCGGGGAGGTTGTAGTTGAACACGTGGGAGAGCTCCTCGATGTCCAGCCCCCGGGCGGCGATGTCCAGGGCCTGCTGCCGGGCGGTCTGGCTCTTGTTGCCGTGGATGGCGGCGGCGGTGATGCCCAGCTTGTCCAGATCCCGGGCCACCTTGTTGGCCCCGTGCTTGGTGCGGGTGAACACCAGGGCGTTTTTCACCTCCAGCTCACCGATGAGGTGGGCCAGCAGCTTGGTCTTGTTGCCCTTGTCCACAAAGTAGACGGACTGCCGGATGGCCTCCACCGGGGAGGACACCGGGTCCACCGCCACCCGGGCGGGGTCGCGGAGGAGGGAGTTCACCAGCTCGGCGATCTCCGGAGGCATGGTGGCGGAAAAGAGCATGGTCTGCTTTTTCTTGGGCAGCCACTTCAAGATCTTCTTCACGTCGTGGATAAAGCCCATATCCAGCATCCGGTCGGCCTCGTCCAGCACGAAGATCTCCAGCTTGTCCAGGGCGACGAAGCCCTGCTGATACAGGTCCATGAGGCGGCCGGGGGTGGCCACCAGAATGTCCACTCCGCGGCCCAGGGCCTCCACCTGGGGATTCTGCCCCACGCCGCCGAAGATCACGGCGTGACGCAGGGGCAGGTGCTTTCCATAGGCGGCGAAGCTCTCGTCGATCTGGATGGCCAGCTCCCGGGTGGGGGTGAGGATCAGGGCCCGGAGGGGGTGTCCCTGGACCCGGGCGGCACTGAGCCGCTGTAAGATCGGAGCGGCAAAGGCACAGGTCTTGCCGGTGCCCGTCTGGGCGCAGCCCAGCACGTCCCGCCCGGCCAGGGCGGGAGGGATGGCCTTCTCCTGGATGGGAGAGGGGCGCTCGTACCCCTGCTCCTTCAGGGCGGTCAAAATCGGGGCGCAGAGCCCCAGCGCTTGAAACGTCATTGCAGTCTTCCTTTTTTTCATTCGGGCCCCGGACAGATCCCGCCGGGGGCCGGCCCGCGGTTCCCTGCGGGCTGGGGGTCTCATTTCACCGGGGTCAGGAGCTGGGGAGCCAGACGCTCCACCTGCTCCAGCACCAGAGAGACGGTCTGGGCCGTGGTCTGGCCGGGGGCGGCGTCCACCACCGCGCCGGCGTACTTCTCATACAGAGGGGCCCGGAGGGTCAAAATATCCTCCAGGGTCTGTCCCGGCTCCAAGGCGATGCCCCGGGAGTCCAGGTTGTGGATGCGGGCCTTCAGCTCCTCCAGGGGCACCCGCAGGTAGATCACCGGCCCCATGGCGCTCAAGTGCTCCATAGCCCCCTCCCGGCAGACCACGCTGCCCCCGGGGGCGATCACATGCCGGTCGCAGTCCACCGAGCGCACCGCCCGCTCCTCCGCGTCCAGGAAATAGGGGACGCCCTTCTCGTCCAGGATCGCCTGGAGGAGGGCCCCCTCCCGCTGCTGGATCACCAGGTCGGTGTCCAGAAAGCCAAAGCCCAGGGCCTTGGCCAATAAAACGCCTACCGTGCTCTTTCCCGAGCCGGGCATCCCGATCAGGGTCACATTCCCCACAGTCTCGATCCTCTCCTTGTGAAATTCATAACAAAGGAAAGTATACCACATTTCCCCGGAAAAAGAAAGGGGAAAACCCGATTCTCTCCCCGGTCGGAATAGAAAAGGGGGCCGCAGTCACTCTGCGGCCCCGCCGGTCAAAACAGCGTCTTTTCATTTTCCCGGAACAGCTTGTCGTTGATCTCGCTCAGCGGCGTGTCGTGGGCGATCCCGTGGGCGATGATGGCGTCCCGCTTGCGCCTGGGGTAGAGCAGAGCGCAGGCGGCCCGTTTGAGCACCTCCTGGGTCTCCTCCATGGTGGCCTTCATGCTGATGCACAGGCACAGCAGCCGGTCCCGGGAGGGCTTTCTCCGCCCGGAAAATACCTGGTGGAGGTACACCTCGCTCATCCCGGCCTGGCGGGCCAGTGCAGCCTTGGACAGGTCGGTCCGCTGATAGAGGTACTCCAAAATCCCTGTTATGTCCTGGCTGGAAAACGAGGACTCGTTTCGGACCAGATAGGAGTCCAGGTCGGCCTCGCTCATCAACCCCCGGTTCAGCTCCGAGGTGCTCTTCTGTTTCATGGGCTCTCCCTCTTTACTTCCACTTTTAAATCGTTTATACTATTTTATAGTATTTTGTCCCAAAAAACAATATGCCCGCTGCATCGTCTTTTCCCAAATTGGAGGGGATTCTCATTTATAACTGGCTGCTGCACACGCTGCAGGAGGAGTTCGAGCTGGTCCGGCGGATGAAGGAGAGTGCCCGGGGCAGCGTGGACCTGCTCCGGCACAAGGCCACCGGCCTTCGGTTCGTTCTGCGGCACTTTACCGGCAGTGCGGAGGTCTACCGCAAGCTGCTGGACTACTCCTGCCCCAACCTCCCCGTCACCCTGGAGGTGGCCTCCCGGGGGGAGGAACATCTGGTCCTGGAGGAGTATATCCAGGGGGACACCCTGGATTTTCTGCTGAAAGATTCCCGATTCACCCCAAACGAGACCAAAAAGATTATCACCCAGGTGTGTAAGGCCCTGTGGGTGCTCCACTCGGTGGGGGCCGTCCACCGGGATGTGAAACCGGAGAACATCATGCTCCGGGGGGACGAGGCCGTCCTCATCGACTTCGACGCCGCCCGGCTCTACAAGCCGGAGGAGTCCGGGGACACCCAGGTTTTGGGCACCACCGGCTTTGCCGCCCCGGAACAGTACGGCCTGTCCCAGACCGACCGGCGCGCCGACATCTATGCCGTGGGCGTCCTGATGAACATTATGCTCACGGGCAGGCACCCCTCCAAGCAGCTGGCGCGGGGCAGACTGGGCCGGGTGGTGGAGCGCTGCACCCAGGTCAGCCCGGACAAGCGCTATCCCGACGTAATAAAACTGATGGAGGCACTGTGAGATGACGGAGAACTGCAAGCCCTGCCCCCACTGCGGGGCCTCCCTTCCCGCAGAGGCCTCCTTCTGCCCCTACTGCGGCAAAAGCGTCAACGCGCGCAAGGAACTTGTTCCTCCAGCGTTAAGCTGGAGGAGAGCCCTGCGCAGGGCTCTCCCGATTTTTGCGGTTCTTCTGCTGCTGGCAGCGGCGGGGATGGGCTGGTACCTCTCCACCCGGCCCCAGGTCTACGACGACGGCGGCACTGGAGAGGTGATCTACACCGACGAGGACGGCACCTATCAGATCCTCCTGGGCTGGCGGGACACCCCCTATGAACCGGCCCCCGTCATCACCCAAACGGCGGAACAAGACGAGGAGTACACCTTCCCCGTCTGTCTGTTTATCCACCACAAGGACACCGGCGCCAATGCCGGGGGGATCTTTCTGCGGAAGGTGGCGTCGGTCACTGCGGAGTTTGACACGCCGGACGACCCCTCCGGCTACATCCGCTACGGCGAGCCGGCCTATGAGAGCTACGCCCCCGACGCCGCCCTCACCAGCTTCACCCAGTTCCTGGGCCGGGAGAACTCCGCCCGGGGCACCTGGACCATCACCATGGAAAACGGGGACGTGATCCTGCTCCACCAGACGCTGAACGTGGACCTGATCGAGACCGTGGACATCTACCCGGAGGACGCGCCCATGGATACCATCGAGGCTCTCCAAACCCTGGTGGACTCCATCGGGGACCAGGTCGGGGACCATGACGTGGTGAATCTCCACCTGCCCGCCGTCACCTATGAGGGGGACCTGTCCATCACCGGCCGGTCGGTAAATCTGTACGGCTATACGGAGGGGGAGGGCCGCACGGTCTTTACCGGCTCCGTCCAGGTGAATCCGAAGATCGACAACGGGGTCAACTATCTCTATGACCTTGATTTTGTGGGGAGCGGAGACGGGGTGGGCGTCACCGCCGCCCAGCGGACCTGGACCATCGGCTGCACCTTCACCGGCTGGCGCACCGCCCTGATGTGCCACGGCACCGGGGCCGACGGCGGCATCTGCTATACCGAATGCCGCTTTGAGGGCAATGAGGTGGCCGTCCACTACAACACCAACCGGACAAACTTTTTCAACTCCGTCGCCCCGGACAACCAGTTCCTCCGCAACGGCACTGCCATCCTGATCGAGGGGGAACCTGTGGATCAGACTATGGGCCTGCCCGGCTGCCGGTTTGAGGGCAACGGCACCGACATCGACAACCGCAGCGGCCAGCCTTTGGACATCTCCCAGGCGCCAGCCTTTGGACATCTCCCAGGCCATGTTTCAATAGAGCATCCGGCACACAGCGGGCCGGCGGCTCCCTCGCCTGGGAGTGGCCGGCCCGCTGTTTTTTTACCATTCATGTCGAAAATCCTACCATTCGATGCACTGTCCTTGCAAAATCGCCTTTCCGCGCTAAAATATTTTTATACGATCGACAGCGCCCCTTCCAGTGCGGATCAGGCCGCCTGAACACCGGCACAGCATCCGATCCCGCATCTCCCTGACCTGAACCGAATCTTTGGAGAGGTGAATTCTTTGCGTTTTTTGATCCACATGAATACGCCGGAGGAGGAGGCCGCGCTGGCCGGGATGCTCCGGCTCTGGGCCAGGCTCACCTGCGCCGATCTGGAGACGGCCCCCTGGGACCCCGCGGCCGCTCCTCCCGCCGTCCTCTTCTGGGATCTGGACAGCCGCCTGCCTCCGCCCCAGCTCCCCGACGGGCCCTCCGCCCTTCTGGTGTGCTCCTCCAGCAGTCAGGCCGCCATCGACAGCTACTCCCTCCACCCGGACGGGTTTCTTCATAAACCCATCCGGCAGGAGGACCTGCACGCCGCCCTGCGCCGCTGTATCAAGGTGTGGTGGGACGCCCTGGACCGGCTGGAGATCCTGTCCGACCGTCTCCGGGTCCGCCTCCCCCTGTGCGACCTGGTGTGGGCGGAGGGCGCCCGGCGGGGCTGTCTGGTCCACAGCTCCCACGAGTGCATCTCGAACCGGGAGTCCCTCTCCGCCCTGGAGGCGCGCCTGCCCGGGGCGCTCTTTTTCCGCTGTCAGCGCAGCTTTCTGGTGAATCTCACCCACGTTCAGAAGCTGGACAGCCAGGGGTTCCACATGTCCGACGGGGCGGTGGTCCCCCTGAGCCGGAACAGCCGGGCGGCGGCGGTCCAGGCCTATCAGCGGCTGCGCCGCCTGATGGAGGAGGGCTCCGCTCCAGAAGAGGAGGGAAACATCCATGAATGAGCTTCGGATGGCGGTGTGCGACGATCTGGCGGAGGAGCGGGTCCAGCTGGCCCGCATGGTCCGCTCCTATGCCCAGCGGCGGGGGCTGTCCATGGAGCTGCGCCTGTTTGCCAGCGGGAACGAGCTGCTGGACGCGGCCCGGCGGCCGGACTTCTGCCACATCCTGTTTCTGGACATCTTCATGCCCGGCCTGTCCGGGCTGGACACCGCCCGGCAGCTCCGGGCCGCCGGTTGCCTGGCGTCCATCGTCTTTGCCACCACCAGCCAGGACTACGGGGTGATGAGCTTTGACGTGCAGGCCGCGGACTACCTGGTCAAGCCCTTCCAGCAGGAGGACGTGGACCGGACCCTGGACTGGTGCCTGGAGCACATGCCCGAGTCCCTGCGGGTCCTGTCCGTCTACGCCCAGGGGGAGTGGCAGGAGCTCCCTCTGGCCTCCATCTCCTACATCGAGGTGCTGGGCCACCAGTGCCACATCCACACCAGCCGCCGGACCCTGGTAGTCCGCCGCGGCCTGGACGATCTGGAGGGCGCCATCGACAGCCGGGATTTTCTCCGCTGCCACCGCAGCTTTCTGGTCAACCTGAACTGCGTCGAGCGCATCCAGGGCAGCGACTTCTGCCTGTCGGACGGCTCTCTGGTCCCCATCAGCTCCGCCAATTTGACCAAGATCCGCAACGCCTATACGGACTGGATCTATAGGAAGGCGTGGGAAAACAAATAAAAGATAGCGAAAACCGCGGCTGGGCGGTTTTCGCTATCTTTTTGCCTTCATAATCCGAGGTCTTTTTTTAGAGTCTCTCTGCTTTTTTCTATGCCCTCTTCAAGGGAACGCACCTCTTCTACAGAACTAGTTCCTTGCTGCACCTCTCTTCCGCCGCCTCTTAGGTCATACACATAACTGACTCCTCCTCCATTCTTGAATGGGATCAAGAATTTAATCTGTTGAAGAACCGCCGGCGGAAACGGGAACGCTTCGTGGCCAGGGACTCTTTTCGGGCCGGGGCCGGGAGCAGTATCTTGCGGTAGTCTTGAGCGGCCTCGCTCGTGCCCGTGTTCACCTCTGACATGAACATCTGTGCCCGCCGGGCCATGGTGCCCCTATCTTCATCGGAGCTCATTGTGCCGAACTGCGGCCCCAAAGCGCGCAGGGCAAAGTTGTTCATCAGCATCTCGCTCGTATTGGCCTCATCCCCCAGCTCCTGGGATCGGGCGAAGGCGGGCTTGGAGTTGTTGAGCACGCGCATGATGGGCGCGTTCTCCCGCACGCTGTTGGCCAGCTCCGCCACTGCCTCCGGAGCCCCGTGGGAGGATGCCTCGATGCTCTGCTCGGGCGTGGGGCCCTTTACGCCTCTGATTGGGGTGGGATCCGCCGTCCTGGACGCGTTGTAGACTCTGGACAGCATCTCCTGGGGCACCATGACCTTGAGCATATCGTTGTAGGCTGTGTACTCGCCGAGTTCGTTGCCCCGGAATGCCTGCTTGGCCTCCGCCACCCCCCGGCCGTTGCGCCTTTCCAGCTCATCGCCCATGCGGGAGTTAAAGCCGCTCACCACCCGATCCTGCAACGCGGTATCCGCCAGCAGCTTCTCTCTGCTTGTGTTCAAGACCATTTGATGCAGGGCGGCCCCCCCGACGTTGGTGTACTCGCTTTTCCCCAGTTTGACCGGCCCTCCGTCCTGGAGCTCGGAGAGCTTGCTCATCCGATCCATGAACTGCTGCTGAATGGCGTCCTTGTCTGCACCTTCTGCTTTGAGGGCCTGATCCCGCTGGGATATGGCCTCGGTGAAAACCTCCTGTCCCCAGTTGCCCTGGGACACCAGCGTGGGCTCGGAGATCTTCGGTTTTTTCTTCGCCTGCATGGGCCCAGCGGCGGAGAGGGCGGTGGAGGTGGTGGAGATGGGTGTCACCGGGCCGGTGTAGACGCTCTCCCCGGCGGCGGCCAGGGCCCCCTCCC
>CASEKM010000168.1 GCA_949288405.1 uncultured bacterium
GTACATTTTCTGGAAATTAAGGCCGCAGTGCGCCTGTTGGGAGGCGTGGGCACGGCCAGGAGGTTGTACCTTACAAAAGGGCGGCGGGGGCAAGCCCCCGACCTACGCCAGTGCGCGCCATTGAACCTTGTTAGATATTCTCCGCTCCCTTTGGCGGGCGGCCACGTGGGGCCGCCCCTACAAGAGAGGTGGGGACCTGCCCCCTCATCCGTCTGGCCTGGCGGCCAGCCACCTTCCCCCGAGGGGAAGCTTTGACGGGCGGCCACAGGAGTCGCCCCTACAGCGTCATACGCACCGGGAGCATTGGCTGAGAAAACCCAGGCGCAGAAGCGGAACCGCACCAAAAGCAAATTTTGCACACCCAGGGCCCAGTGGCCCGGCGGAGATTTAGATTGTCACTCAGATTTTGCGCGCCGGAAATCCAGCAATATATTAACAGTAGCGCATCCCCCGTAAAAGGGGTCCGGGGAAAGCGGCCTATGGACCTAGGCGGAGCGCAGCGCAGCCGTAGTCCATCGGACGCGTCCCCGGGGGCGTTTTGCCTTCTTTTTCGCCATGGAAAAAGAAGGTCGCCGCCCGCAGGCGGCGAAATCCCCCTGCGAGCGGCGGAATGATCGAATGAACCTCGCAGCGAAACGAAGTTTCGCACAAAGTTCTTTTGCCTACTTTTCTTTCAAGAAAAGTAGGTCAATTCTTCAAACTCTGCATAGGCGCGGGAATCCGCCCGCCCCGGGCCACGAAGTCCTTGGCGGAGAAGGGGTGCACCGGCTGCACCGGGGCGGAGCCCAGCAGTCCGCCGAACTCCACCACATCCCCCACCTGCTTGCCGGGGGCGGGGATCAGGCGAACGGCGGTGGTCTTGGAGTTGACCATGCCGATGGCCGCCTCGTCGGCGATGATGGCGGAGATGGTCTCGGCGGTGGTGTCCCCGGGGACGGCGATCATGTCCAGGCCCACCGAGCACACGCAGGTCATGGCCTCCAGCTTGTCCAGGGTGAGGGCCCCGGAGGAGGCCGCGGCGATCATACCCTCGTCCTCGCTCACCGGGATAAAGGCGCCGGACAGGCCGCCCACGTGGGAGGAGGCCATGACGCCCCCCTTCTTTACCGCGTCGTTCAAGAGGGCCAGGGCGGCGGTGGTGCCGTGGGTGCCGCACACCTCCAGGCCCATCTCCTCCAGGATGCGGGCTACGCTGTCCCCGATGGCGGGGGTGGGAGCCAGGGACAGGTCCACAATGCCGAAGGGGGTGTCCAGGCGGCGGCTGGCCTCCTGGGCCACCAGCTGGCCCATGCGGGTGATGCGGAAGGCGGTCTTCTTGATGGTCTCGGCCACCACGTCAAAGGGCTCTCCCTTCACGCTCTGGAGGGCGTGGTGGACCACGCCGGGGCCGGAGACGCCCACGTTGATGACCTTCTCCGGCTCGCCCACCCCGTGGAAGGCGCCGGCCATAAAGGGGTTGTCCTCCACCGCGTTGCAGAAGACCACCAGCTTGGCGCAGCCGAAGCCCCCCTGGTCCGCCGTGCGGGCAGCCAGGTCCTTGATAGTCCGGCCCATGAGGGCCACCGCGTCCATGTCGATGCCCGCCTTGGTGGAGCCCACGTTGACGCTGGCGCACACCAGGTCGGTGGTGGACAGGGCCTCGGGGATGGAGTCGATCAGGTTCCGGTCGGCCTTGGTCATCCCCTTCTGTACCAGGGCAGAGAAGCCGCCGATGAAGTTGACCCCGGTTGTCTTGGCCGCCCGGTCCAGGGCGGCGGCGAAGGGGGCGTAGTTGTCCGTCTCCGCCGCCGCGGCCACCAGGGCGATGGGGGTGACGGAGATGCGCTTGTTGACGATGGGGATGCCGAACTCCTTCTCGATGGCCTCGCCGGTGGCCACCAGCTTCTCGGCGTACCGAGTGATCTTGTCGTAGATGGCGTCACAGGCGGCCTTGGGGTCGCTGCGGGCGCAGGACAGCAGGGAGATCCCCATGGTGATGGTGCGCACATCCAGGTGCTGCTGGTCGATCATCTGGATGGTCTGCATGATTTCGTGCTGACTGAGCATTGGGCGATCCTCCTACATTAAATTCTGTGCATGGCGTTAAAGATGTCCTCCCGCTGGATGCGGATGGACAGGTTCCGCTCCTGGCCCGCCTTCTCCAGCAGGGCGGAGATGTCCACGATAGACTTGTCGCAGGCGGTGGTGTCCACCAGCATGACCATGGTGAAGTACTCCTGCAGAATGGTCTGGCTGATGTCCAGGATGTTGATGCTGTGCTGGGCCAGCAGGGAGCACACGGCGGCGGTGATGCCCACCTGGTCTTTTCCGATCACGGTCACGATAGCTTTCATGGGGTCATTCCATCCTTTCCTGATGTGAGATCCATTTTTGTCTGTCCTGAGAGCTCCTCCCCGCTCTTCTGCAGCTCGTCCAGGGTGAGCTGAAAGCCGGGCAGAAAGCGCTCCATAAAGTAGTCCAGGGCGGGCAGGGGGTTCTCCCGCAGGGCGGCATAGGTCTGTTCCTCCGCGCTGCGGAACTCCACATTGCCCGCCTTGCGCTCCTCCACGCACTTGAGATAGGCGGACAGCTTGTCCGCCGCCTTTACCAGGGCACGCACCTCCGGGTCCGGGATGGTGAGGGCCTCCTCATAGGTGGGGCGGAACTCCTCCGGCAGCATGGACAGCAGCCGCCGCTCCGCCATGGCCTCCACCGACTTGTAGGCCCCCTGGATGTCCGGGTTGTCGTACTTGATGGGGGTGGGCAGGTCGCCGGTGAGGATCTCGCTGGCGTCGTGGTACAATGCCGCCACCGCCACCGCCCCCGCGTCCACCTGTCCGCCGAACTTCTCGTTGTGGATCACGGCCAGGGCGTGGGCCAGCACCGCCACCATGTGGGAGTGCTCCTGGATGTTTTCCGGGTTGGTGTTGCGCATCAGCCCCCACCGGGTGATGTATTTCATCCGGGCGATCATGGGAAAAAAATTGTAAGACAAGGGCGTGTTCCTTCTTTCGTCAAGGTCCTTGTCATTCTACCACAGCTCTCTCCGCTTGTAAATTGAAAAGGCCGCTTTTTCCCGCCCCAGCTCCCCCAGCAATTTCTCAAAACGCCACAAAAATACCGGCAGACACGCTGCGTATGTCTGCCGGCGCCCCTGGGAGGAGCCCGCTCCTCCTCAGCTCTCCATGTGCTTGCCCAGAAAAGCGGCGATGGACTGGGCCAGCTTGTACTCCACCTCGCCGCCCCCCAGCTCGTCCTCCGGGGAGGTAAAGATCACGCTGCCCAACACGTCCCCCTCGGACAGGATGGGGGCCGCGATGTCCAGGAAGAACCTTCCGTCATCGGCGCACAGGGGGATCCCCTCCTCCCCAGTCTTATGCTGGTAGATCTGCCGCCCCTCCATCAGCCGCTCCAGGTCGGGGGAGATCTGCTTGTCCATCAGCTCCCGCCGGGGCGCCCCCGCCACGGCGATGGTGTTGTCCCGGTCGGTGATCACCGCCGCGCGGCCAGTGGTGCGGTTCAGGGTCTCGCACAGCTGCCCGGCAAACTCCGTCAGCCCGCCCATCAGGGAATACTTCTTGAAGATCACACTTCCGTCCCGGTCCGTGTAGATCTCCAGGGGGTCACCCTCTCGGATACGCATGGTGCGGCGGATCTCCTTGGGGATGACCACGCGGCCCAGGTCGTCAATTCTTCTTACAATGCCAGTCGCTTTCATCTATATACTTCCTCCCACGGTGTTTTCTTGGAAACAAGATATAGTATCCGCAGGAAGCGGGGCGCTATGCAGAATTTCATGGAAACAAGATATAGTATCCGCAGGAAGCGGGGCGCTATGCAGAATTTCACAGGTCCGGGCTGGAAATTGGCGGAATCCGGGCTGTACGCAAAACGCCCCGGACCTGCCGTCCGGGGCGCCGCAGCTCACTTGCTCCGTTTCAAAACTTCCAGCAGAAAGGCCCACACCCGCTGGACCGAGGGGATGCTCATCCGCTCCCGGGGCGTGTGGATCTCCAGGAGGTCGGGGCCGATGGACACGCAGTCCAGGCCGGGCAGCTTTCCCGCCAGCAGGCCGCACTCCACTCCGGCGTGGATGGCCTCGATCCGGGGCTCCCGGCCGTACTGCTCCCGGAACACCTGGACCATGCGTTCCCGCAGGGGCGATTCCTCCCGGTACTCCCAGGCCGGATAGTCCCCGGAGTACTCAACCGTTCCCCCCAACTCCTCCATCAGGCAGGCCAGGCGGTCCTTGAGGGCCTCCTTCTGGGACCCCAGCGCGCTGCGCACAGAGAAGCAGGCGGACAGGGCCTCCTCCGCCGTCTCCAGGATCCCCAAGTTCAGCGAGGTCTGCACCAGGCCCGGGATCTCCCCGCTCATGGCCTGCACCCCGTTGGGCAGACAGGTGAGCATACACACCGCTCGGCGGGTGCTCTCCGCGTCCATAGGGGTCTCCCCTGCCGGGCAGTCCTCCGCCTTCAGGAACAGGCCGGGGTCGGCGGTGCGGTACTCCCGCCGCAGCTCCCCCTCCAGGTCCTCCAGCGCTCTGCGGACCGCCGCCGGGTCGGAGGTCACGATCTGTGCCCAGCTCTCTGTGGGGATGGCGTTGTCCTTGCCGCCCCCCGCCGCCCGGACCAGCCGCACCTGCGCCGCCCGGCCCGCCGCCCGCAGGGCCCGGCCCAGGAGCATGCTGGCATTGGCCCGCCCCCGGTGGATCTCCGTTCCTGAATGTCCGCCGGCCAGCCCGCCTGCAGTGACCCTCAGCCCGCTTCCCCCAAAGGGCTCCCGCCTGACAGGCAGGAGGCACCGGGTGCGGTTCCCGCCGGCACAGCTGACGGTGAAGACCCCCTCCGCCTCCGAATCCAGGTTGATGAGGGTCCGCCCCCGCAGGGGAGACACGTCCAGGGCGGCCGCCCCCAGCATCCCCACCTCCTCATCCACGGTGAGGACCACCTCCAGCCGGGGGTGGGGAATGTCCCCCGCATCCAGCAGAGCCAGGCACATGGCCGCGGCGATGCCGTCGTCGCCCCCCAGAGTGGTCCCCCGGGCTGCGATAAAGTCCCCGTCCACCTCCAGGTCCAGCCCCTCCCGGTCCAGGTCCTTGGAGCAGCCGGGCTCCTTTTCGCACACCATGTCCAGATGTCCCTGGAGGACCACCGGCTCCGCCCCCTCATAGCCGGGGGCGGCCTCCTTGATGAGGATGATGTTGTGGAGGGCGTCCTGGTGGTACTCCAGACCCCGCGCCCGGGCAAAGGCGGCACACCAGTCGCTCACCGCCTTGGTATTCCCCGAGCCGTGGGGGATGGCGCACAGGGCCTCAAAAAAGTGAAACACCGCCTGGGGCTCCAGGCCGGACAAAACTGCCATACTCGTCTGCTCCTTTCCAGCATTTGACGTTCTGCCGTTATCTTACCCCGGCACAGTCCCTTTGACAAGGGATTTTTTGCCGCCGCCCCGGAGACAGACGGCCGTTTCCCCTGAAAACGCCAAAAGATCCCCAGGCTGGCATCAGCCTGGGGATCTTGCCGCCTCTGCTCCGGCCTCTCAGCCGATGGCAATGGTGGAACTCTTGGGCAGCTCCTTTTTCTCCTGCTTGGGCAGGGAGATCTTCAGAATGCCGTCCTCGTACTTGGCCGCGATCTGGTCCGCCTCCACATCGCCCACATAGAAGCTGCGGCTGCAGGCGCCGGCATACCGCTCCTGGCGGATATACTTGCCCTCCTTGTCCTTCTGGTCCTTGTCCAGGCCCTTGCTGGCGCGGATGGTCAGGTAGCCGTCCTGCAGGTCCACACTGATCTCGTCCTTCTTGAAACCGGGCAGGTCGACGTCCACCTCATAGGTGTTCTCGGTCTCCCGCACGTCGGTCTTCATCAGGTTCTTGGCGTTCTTGCCGTATAGGGGATCGCGTCCGCCCCACACGGGGAAGCGCATAAAGTCATCGTCAAAGAGATCATCAAACAAACTCTCACCAAAAATGCTGGGCAACATAAGTCATTCCTCCATTCTTCGCACTTATTGCTTGCCCTGCGGGAGGAACCCCATCGCTGTGGCCCCTCTCTCTTGGAACAATTATGTTATAGCACCACAGATTAGCACTGTCAAGCGCAGAGTGCTAAAGTTCACAAAGGAACTAATTTTTGTTCACAATTTATCGCATTTTTCCTCTCTCGCTTAGAAAATATGGAAGAAAAACGGGGATTTCGAGGTGCCCGGACGTTTTTACCCCGCCCCAGGGATGTGGCCGAGGGCCGCATCGCGGGCCCAGACGGCTTTGCTTCGGTATTTTCCCTCCGTTTGGTTAAAATAGAACCACCTATCTGTCGGAGGGAAAACAATGGATATGCGGACCATCACAAGCGCGGCATTGGCCGCTTTTGCCCAGCACCTGCAAAGCCGGGAGCGCAGCGCCGGGACCATCGAGAAGTACGTTCGGGACGTCCGGGCCTTTGCCGCCTTTCTGGGCGGGGCGGAGGTCACCCGGGAGCGGGCCGCCGCCTGGCGGGACAGCCTGCTGGACCAGGGTCGGGCCCCGGTCACGGTCAACTCCATGACGGCGGCGGCCAATCAATTTTTCGCCTTTCTGGGCTGGGAGGACTGCAAAATCAAGGCCCTGAAGCTCCAGCGGAAGCTGTTCCGGGACGACCGGCGGGAGCTGACCCGGGAGGAGTATGAGCGCCTCCTGGCCGCCGCCCACGCCCTGGGCCGGGAGCGGTTGGCTCTGCTGCTGGAGACCATCTGCTCCACGGGCATCCGGGTGAGCGAAGTGAAATATATCACCGTGGAGGCCGCCCGGACCGGGCGGGCGGAGATTTCCCTGAAGGGCAAGCTGCGCACGATCCTGCTGCCCGGCAAGCTGTGCCGGAAGCTGAAAAAGTACGCCAGAACACAAAAAACCGCCTCCGGTGAGATCTTCCTCACCAGAAGCGGAAAGAGCCTGTCCCGCCGCCAAATCTGGACGGAGATGAAGCGCCTGTGCAAAACGGCCGGGGTGGCCCCCAGCAAGGTCTTTCCCCACAACCTGCGGCATTTATTCGCCCGGACATTTTACCGGGTGTGGGACGTGGTCAAGCTGGCCGACGTGCTGGGACACAGCTCGGTGGAGACCACCCGGATCTACCTCATCTCCACCGGGGCGGAGCACATGAAAATTTTAAGCCGGATGCATCTCATACAATAGGACAAAATGAGTGTTTTGCTGTCTGACAGCGAAAAAACACCAAATCCTTACATATGGTTAGCTGAATTGTAGCACGAACCTTGAGAGAATTCAAGGTGTTCCAGCAATTTTGGGCGCGAAAATCAGACCACTTGAAAATTTCTTGTTCAAGCGGTCTGGTTTTCACGCCCTTTTCCCCATTTCCTCCCGCTTTTTGGCGTTCCGGTGAAATACAAAATGGCTCCGGAAGGGAACTGGCCGCCGCGGCGTGTCCTAAACACTCATTTTGCCTACAGCGGGAGGAGATGAGGACGATGGAGGCGCTGCTGGACCCGGTGGCGGAACGCCGGGTACAATCCCCGCCTCGTGCGGGACCTCCGGGCCTGCGGCTGACCCCGGCGGACCTGGAGGCATATCTGGACAGCCTGTCCCAGCTGGGGCGGGGACGCGACACCTTGGCCACCTACCGGCGGAACGTCCGTGCGCTGTACGACGGACTGCCGGAGGACAAGACGGTCCGCCCCGGCACCCTGGCGCGGTGGCAGAGGATGCTGTTGGAGAAGGGATACTCTCCCCGGACGGTCAACGTCCGCATGTCGGTAGCCAACAGTCTGATGGCATTTCTGGGCCGCAGGGATCTGCAGTCCGTGGGCGCCCTGGAGGTGGACGACGTGCAGCCGGAGCTGACGCGGTCGGAGTATCTCCGCCTGCTCACCACGGCCCGGGCGCTGGACAAGGAGCGCCTGTACCTGCTGGTGAAGCTCTTCGGCTGCACCGGCCTGCCCCTGCAGGAGCTGCCGCGGGTGACGGTGGAAGCCCTCACGGAGGGGCGGGTCATCGTCCGCAGCAGCGGGACTGTCCAGCTGCTCCACCTTCCGGACTTTTTGCGGAAGGAGTTATTGGCCTACGCCCGGCGGGAGGGGACGGTTTCCGGCCCCATTTTCCACACCAAGAGCGGAAAACCGCTGGGACGCACCGCCGTCACGGACAGCATCAAGCGGCTGTGCCGGGACGCCCGGGTACCGGAGGAAAAAGCCAACCCCCGCTGTTTGAAGCGGTTGTGGCAGAGTACTCAGGACGGCATTCGCACCCAAATCGACCTGCTGGTGGAGCAGGCCTGCGACCGGCTGATGGAGACGGAACAGCTCACCGTCGGCTGGGATGTGGGTAAGGGGGTGAGTGACGTGTGACGTGCTCTCCCCTGCCTCTGCGACTATGAGGCGACCATTTCAAACAGTAAGGAGGAAAAGGCGAGATGAAAAAACGATTATTGGCGGCGGTCATGTCCCTGTGCATGATCGTCTCCCTGCTGCCGGTAAGCGCGCTGGCGGCGCCGGAGTCTGATCCGGGCGTGGTGTTCACCAAAAATGCTACGTTGGATAAGCAGACTGGAGACGTGACCATCACCATGGAGGCCTATGCCACCGGGGATGAGGTCGTGATCCCAGGGAAGAGCACTCCCCTGGACATCGTCCTGGTGCTGGACCAGTCCGGCTCCATGGCGTACGATTTTGATGGCGAATCTACATATAATAATACAGAGCGCCGTCAGTACGCTATGAAGCAGGCGGTAAAAGCCTTCGTGGATGAGGTTGCCGACAATGCCGGTACCAATGATCTCAACAATGAGGTCCAGCACAACATCGGCATTGTGACCTTCGGCAACGAGGGCACCCTGAAGCTTGCGCTGACAGATGCGGAGAGCGGCAAGGACACAATCAAAAGGTCCATTGACAGCTTGCCCAATAGCCCCTCTGGGGCCACCCGGGTGGATCTTGGCATAGCGGTTGCCAAGCAGATGCTGGACACTGCTCAGAACGATGGCAAAGAAAAAGTTGTCATCGTCTTTACGGACGGCGTGCCAACAACTAGCAGTAACTTTAGCACAGATGTTGCAAATGGTGCCATTAAAACGGCGCAGCAGATGAAGCAGAATGGAGTTACCGTTTACACCGTTGGCATTTTCAATGGCGTTGACCCCACTGAGACACACGGTGACAAGTGGGACTATGCTGTATATGATGATGTTCCATGCGACGGGAATCCCGGAAGCTATTGGGGCGGTTCCTATGTAGCCGGTTTCTTTGGCAGCAACGATTTTGATGCAGTTGATGTACCTGCGGGGAATCGTTTTCTGAACTATTTGTCCTCAAATTATGAAAATGCAGAGGGAATTGGAGTAACAAAAGGAACCTATGATCCGGGAGACACTTTTTGGGGAGTCGGCTCTGGTACAGGTTATAGAATTGACGCCAATGCGGAACAGACTGGTGATAGCTATTACCTGACCGCTGCGGATGCAGAGAGCTTGACCAACGTGTTCTCTACCATTGCGGGCTCCATCGGCAGCACGGCGAATGCCTCTCTGGACAGCGAGACCATCGTGAAGGACGTGGTCTCCCAGTACTACACCGCCCCGGCCGAGGCCGATGTGAAGGTGTATACACAGGTGTACCAGGGGAACAACCAGTGGGCGGAGCGTGTTGACGTTACCAATGATGTCGCCGTAAACGTTGAGGGCCAGACCGTAACCGTGACCGGCTACGACTACGCGGCCAACTACGTGTCCCAGACGATGAAGCAGGACGGGTCTTACGGCACCAAGCTGGTGATTGAGTTCATCGTGAAGCCGACCGCCACTGCCTCCTCTCAGGCGCAGATCCCCACCAACACCTCCGCGGAGATCCTGGTGGGCAGCACTCAGGTTGCCACGGCGGCTGCACAGCCCATCACAGGCAACCAGCTGAGCTATGCTGCGAACCTGGGCGAGCTTACCGGCTTTGATGCCGAAGCGCCCAATGCGGTGTACTACGCCCCCGGCTGCGGCGAGATCACCTTGAGCGGGGACGGCGTGACCCTGAGCCCAACTACGCCTGGATTGAAGCCCGGCGTCACCTTCGTCGGCTGGAGCTCGGACGGCACCTATTCCGCCAGCAATCCGGCTGAACAGGCTGTGGACTCTATTATTACCAATAAGGTTACCCTCGCCAACGACACGACGGTCTATGCCGTGTGGGCCAAGGACAAGAACGGGAATGGTGAGCCGGATTACGAGGAAGACAAATACACTGTGACTTACACCGATGGTGTGGATGGTGAAGCAGTCTTTGCCGATCAGAAGTATGAGGACCTGTTTGCGGGCACGGATACTCCTGCATTCAACATGACCGGTATTACAGCCGACAAAAACGGCAATCCTGCGCGGCAAGACTATGTATTTGTCAGCTGGAATCCTACGGTAGCCGAAAAGGTGGAGGGAGACAATCTCCAGATCACTTATACGGCAACTTGGGCAGAAGACAAGAACAACAATGATACGCCGGATAGCAGTGAAGACAAATACACTGTGACCTACACCGATGGTGTAGACGGCGAGGAAGTCTTTGCCGATCAGAAGCATGAGGGCCTGTTTGCGGGTGCGAATACTCCTGCATTCAACATGACCGGTATTACAGCTGACAAAAACGGCAATCCTGCGCGGCAGGACTATGTATTTATCAGCTGGAATCCCACGGTAGCCGAAAAGGTGGAGGGAGACAATCTCCAGATCACTTATACGGCAACTTGGGCAGAAGACAAGAACAACAATGATGTTCCTGACGACGAGGAAATTTACACCATTCATGTTGATTTCGGCAAGTACGCGGAGGATGGTACCACTTGGACTTCGTTTGAAGAAGCTGATCTGACCAGCAACGCCACTGCGCCGCTGACTCCTCCGACGGAAAAAGCCCAGCAGGACGCTCAAAGCAATGGCATGGTATTCGTCGGATGGAAAGCCCCAAATGGCAATATGGTTACCAGCTTCGACTATGAGACCCTGGCCGCCATTGTGGGCGAAAACTGGACGCCCGACAATGAGACCTGGATGAAGATCGAAGCCGTCTACGAAGAGGCCGCAAAGGTCATCACCCTGAAGTTCGACAACGGTGAGGGCACCTGGTCTGATGGCTTCGATGATTCGCAGACGAAAGATGTTACCTACACCAGCGACGGCGAGGTCATCGGGACTATCCCCGAAGTCACCGCCCCGCTATCCCCGAAGTCACCGCCCCGGAGAATGAGAAGCTCTCTTACTGGGTGACTGATGATGGTGTGCAGCTGGCCCCTGAGGCCCTGAATGGCCTCATCTATGCTGAGGCTGCGGATCTCTTTGGTATCACCGAAGGCAATGTGAAGCTGACCGCCGTCTATGAGCCGGTCTCCGTCTCCATCACCGTCCAGTTTGTGGATGAGGACGGCGTTACCTCTCTTGGCGGCGGCGACGTGATCTCCACCGACCCCGATCGGGAACTGGAGATTGCAGATCCCACAGCCCCCGCG
>CASEKM010000169.1 GCA_949288405.1 uncultured bacterium
GCCCAGTCCGCCGCCGAGCTGGACGGGCTGCGGGTGCAGTACCTGGGCAAGAAGGGCGAGCTCACCGCCGTGCTGAAGATGATGGGCAAGCTCTCCCCCGAGGAGCGCCCCGCCATGGGCCAGCTGGCCAACGAGGTGCGCGCCGCCCTGGAGACGGCCATCGAGGAGCAGGGCAAGCGCCTGGAGGCCAAGGCCCTGGAGGAGCGGCTGGAGGCCGAGGCGGTGGACGTGACCATCCCCGGAAAGGCCCCCAAGCTGGGCCACAAGCACCCCATGTACCGGGCCCTGGACGAGCTGAAGGAGATCTTCATCGGCATGGGCTTCACCGTGCTGGACGGCCCCGAGGTGGAGCTGGCCTCCTATAACTTCGACAAGCTCAACGCCGGCGAGGGCCACCCCTCCCGGGACTGGTCGGACACCTTCTACTTTGACCAGGACAGCCGGGTGATGCTCCGCTCTCAGACCTCCCCCATGCAGGTACGGGCCATGGAGACCATGGAGCTGCCCATCCGCATCATCGCCCCCGGCCGGGTGTACCGGAAGGACGAGGTGGACGCCACCCACTCCCCCATGTTCCACCAGGTGGAGGGCATGGTCATCGACAAGAACGTGACCATGGCCGACCTGAAGGGCACCCTGAACGCCCTGGTGGAGCAGCTGTACGGCAAGGGCACCAAGACCCGCTTCCGCCCCCACCACTTCCCCTTCACCGAGCCCTCCTGCGAGATGGACGTGCAGTGCCACAAGTGCGGCGGCGTGGGCTGCCCCACCTGTAAGGGCGAGGGCTGGATCGAGTTGCTGGGCGCGGGCATGATCCACCCCAAGGTGCTGAAGATGTCCGGCATCGACCCGGACGTGTGGTCCGGCTGGGCCTTCGGCATCGGCCTGGAGCGCACCGCCATGCGCCGCTTCAAGATCGCCGACCTGCGGCTGATTTTCGAGAACGACGTGCGGTTCCTGGAGCAGTTCTAAAAAGAGTGGAGAGTGAAGAGTAGAGAGTGGAGATATTGTATTCGCCGCAGGCGAATGAATTGAAAATTATCCGGCTCCGCCGGATTCCATATCTTCACGCTTCACTCTCAACTCTTCACTCTGAATATAAAGGAGTTTTTACGATGAATCTAAGCAGAAAGTGGCTGGAGGAATTCGTCCATGTGGACGCCTCCGATAAAGACTTTGCCGAGGCCATGACCCTGTCCGGCTCCAAGGTGGAGCTGACCCACGACCTGGGCGAGGAGATCTCCAACGTGGTGGTGGGCAAGATCCTGTCCATGGTCCGCCACCCCAACAGCGACCACATGTGGGTGTGCCAGCTGGACGTGGGCCAGGATGCCCCTGTCCAGATCGTCACCGGCGCCTGGAACATCCACGAGGGGGACCTGGTGCCCGTGGCCCTGCACCACTCCACCCTCCCCGGGGGCAAGAAGATCGAGAAGGGCAAACTCCGGGGGGAGCTGTCCAACGGCATGCTGTGCTCCCTGAAGGAGCTGAACCTGGACGAGCGGGACTTCCCCTACGGGGTCATCACCGCCGCCGCCCTGCTGAACGACTACAAGCCCCTGGACCCGGAGAAGCCCTCCATCCCCGCGGACATCCAGCCCGGGGACAAGGTGTTCGGCCCCGTGGTGTGCGCCAAGGTCCTGGAGTGCGCCGTCCAGCCCGACCTCACCTTCCACACCTGCCTGGATCTGGGCGGCTCCACCGCCGCGCCGGACACCTCCTGCGCCAACCTGCATGAGGGCGACCTGGTGGCCTACAACACCAAGACCGACACCATCTGCACCCTGGCCGACCTGCGGGCCGAGCAGGCGGAGTTCCCCCACTGCATCCCTGACGGCATCTTCGTCCTCCACGAGGAGGGCGTGAAGCCCGGCGACGACATCAAGCCCGTCATCGGCGCCGACGACCACGTGGTGGAGTTTGAGATCACCCCCAACCGCCCCGACTGCCTGTCCGTCATCGGCCTGGCCCGGGAGGTGTCCGCCACCTACGACGCCCCCCTCACCCTCCATGAGCCGGTGGTAAAGGGCGGCGGCGAGGGCGATCTGATGGAGCTGCTGGACGTGGAGACCCCCGCCAGCGACCTGTGCCCCCGGTACACCGCCCGGATGGTGCGCAATGTGAAGATCGGCCCCTCCCCCAAGTGGATGCGGGAGCGGCTGCGTGCCATGGGGGTGCGGCCCATCAACAACATCGTGGACATCACCAACTATGTGATGCTGGAGTACGGCCAGCCCATGCACGCCTTTGACTACCGCTATGTGAAGGGGGGCCACATCATCGTCCGCCGGGCGGAGGACGGTGAGGAGCTCACCACCCTGGACGGCAACGTGCGCAAGCTCAACGCCAACATGCTGGTCATCGCCGACGAGCACCGGGCCGTGGGCCTGGCGGGCATCATGGGCGGCCTGAACAGCGAGATCGTGGAGGACACCACCGACGTGGTGTTCGAGTCCGCCAACTTTGACGGCACCACCATCCGCCGCACCGCCCTGGCCCTGGGCATGCGCACCGAGGCCAGCGCCAAGTACGAGAAGGGCCTGGACCCCCTGAACACCCTCCCCGCCGTCAACCGGGCCTGTGAGCTGGTGGAGCTGCTGGGGGCCGGCGAAGTGGTGGACGGGGTCATCGACATCCTCAACTATGTGCCCCAGCCCCACACCATCACCATGGACCCGGACCGGGTGAACGCCCTGCTGGGCACCGACATTCCCGCCGTGGACCAGTACCAGTATCTGGAGCGGGTGAACATTCTCACCGAGAAGCACGACTTCCCCAACGGCCCGGCGGAGGTGATCATCCCCTCCTGGCGCGCCGACGTGGAGGGCATCGCCGACCTGGCCGAGGAGGTGGCCCGGTTCTACGGCTATAACAAGATCCCCGTCACCCTCATGCGGGGGCAGACCACCCAGGGCGGCTACTCCCCCGTCCAGAAGCTGGAGAACCGTCTGGGCGAGCTGTGCCGCGCCTGCGGGTACGACGAGATCATCACCTACTCTTTCATCTCCCCCACCCAGTACGACAAGATCCGCTGGGAGGCCGGCGACCCCCGCCGCACCTCCTTCAAGATCCTGAACCCCCTGGGGGAGGACACCTCCATCATGCGCACCACGGTGCTCCCCTCCATGCTGGAGATCCTCTCCCGCAACTACAACTTCCGCAACGCCAGCGCCCGCCTGTACGAGCTGGGCCGCATCTACCTCCCTGGCGGGGAGGACGGCCTGGCCGTGGAGAACAAGGTGCTGTCCATGGGCGCCTACGGCGGAGACATGGACTTCTTCGCCCTGAAGGGGGCCGTAGAGACCATTTTGCGTGACATCCGGGCGGAGGACGTGCGCTTCGAGGCCCCTGCAAAGGGAAATCCCTCCTACCACCCCGGCCGGGTGGCCGACGTGTACGCCGGGGACCGGCGCATCGGCGTGCTGGGCCAGATCCACCCCCTGGTGGCCCAGAATTACGGCGTGGAGGCGGAGTTCTACTGCGCCGAGCTGGACTTCAACGCCCTGCTGGAGGCGAAGGGGGCCGACCCGGAGTATGTGCCCCTGCCCAAGTTCCCCGCCGTGGCCCGGGACATCGCCGTGGTGTGCGATGAGAAGGTCACCGTGGGCGCCCTGGAGGACTGCATCCGCAAGGGGGCCCGGGGCCTGCTGAAGGATGTGGAGCTGTTCGACATCTACCGGGGGACCAACATCCCGGAGGGCAAGAAGTCCGTGGCCTTCAGCCTCACCCTCCGCGCCGACGACCGCAGCCTCACCGCCGAGGAGGCGGACGCTGACGTGAAGGCGATTTTGGAGACCCTGGAGAAAGAGCTGGGCGCGGTGCTGCGCTGACCGCCCTGCGTTCCGTGGGATTGAATTGATAAGAGGACCTGCCGCTGTGCGGCGGGTCCTCTTTCTTCCCTCAGAGGCGCCGGGAGACAAAGGCCCCTACTTTTCCGAAAAACTCTGGTATTCCGGGAACGAATGTGCTAATATATATGACAGTGTCCATTTTTACACTGAACCCTATATGGAGGTACTTACACAGTGAGTTATTTGATGGTGATCGTCCTGGGCGCGGTCCAGGGCGTGGCGGAATTCCTGCCCATTTCCAGTTCCGGGCACCTGACCCTGTTCCAGCACTTCTTCGGCATGGATACCCCGGACAACCTGTTCAACATCCTGCTCCACTTCGCCACCCTCATCGCGGTGTGCGTCTACTACTGGCGGGA